>DASTVQ010000071.1:0-7949 GCA_035759015.1 Kribbella sp. | reverse complement strand
TTTCCAACTCCTCCAAGGCCTCATCCCATGACTGGCCCGGCTGCCGGTTCAGAAAATAGACGTCGTAGCTCACGGCGGGAATCCTAGAGGGCACAGCGCGTTCCCCACCAGGGAAGGAAGCGCCTGGACGCGAGCAGATGTTTGGGCGACAACCCGCGCCGGAGCGTCCCGGTTAGAACGGCGTGCGATACGACGTCATGGACGACTGTCGCGGCACTCGAAATGAGAAGGTCGCCGTGCCACGGATGTGCCACAAGGGGAGAGCAAGAGCGGACCCGGGGGGTCAGTAACGGTCGCTGGCCAGCCCAGCCCGACGGTCAGCACTTCACCGCGCAGCCAGGCGCAGCGACCCGGATCGCCTTTGCAAGGCAGGGATACACCGGGTCCATGTCCGCCACGGCGATGACCCAGCCGTCCCCGTCGCGACCGAGCTCCGCCGCGGTCGTGATGGTGTAGATGGCGTGCCGGCTGGGTGGTGCGTAGAAGTGGGCGAGAAGGCATCCGTCGTGAGGAATGAGCATGAGGTGCGCCGCCCTGTTACAGCGCGAGGGTGGCCTTCGCGCGGAGGGCGGAGCCCCAAGGGCGCCGCAAGGGGCGTCCAATGCCCAAGCGCCACCCTTGGGCCAGCGCGGCGGTCAGGAGGTGTGGCGCAACAGGGCGTCCACGACGGCCGGCCACGTCACGCGCGGCACGCCCTGGCCGATGCCGGGCAGTGTGAGCAGCGTGGCGCCCGGGATCTCCGCGGCCAGCGCCACCCCGTTCCCGTGCGGGAAGAACGGATCCTCGTCCCCGTGCACCACCAGGGTCGGCACGGTGATCTCACCTAGCCGCTCGCGCCACCGCGGCTGGCAGTCGATGGCCCCGAACATGCTGCCGAGGTGGCTCGCACGCTGCGCCTTCGCCGTCCGTCCCGCTCGGTCGAAGACCGACCGGGCAGCCCCCCGTACATCCTGCTCGTCGAATCCCCGCGACCCGGACATCAGCGGCGCGGAACTGGTTACGTAGTCGACCACGCCGTCGCGATCGGTCCAGTCCGGCTCCGGACGCCCGAACAGCTGCTGCATCATCTCCGACGCGTGGTCGGGTAGGTCGGGATCGACCGGACCGGGCGCGACCGGACGGGTGGAGACCAGCGTCAGCGACGCAACCTGGTCGGGATGGTCGAGCGCGAGCAGCTGCGCGATGAAACCGCCGACGCCCATCCCGACCACGTGCGTACGCCCCAGATCCAGCGCCACCAACAGCTCGGACGCGTCGGTCACCAGGTCCCGCAGGTCGTAGCGCACCACATACCGCCCGACCAGCGCCGTGCACAGCTCGTCCGGCCAGCTCAGCATGGTGACGCCGACCAGCAGCACCGGCGGATCCGCCGGATTCCCGAAGGTCTCCACGCACAACTCGACACCGTTGACCTTGATCCGCATATCCCGCTCCTTCCGATTCATCAGCTGGTACGAAACAGCGCCCCGAAACTCATCGCACCGGCCTGTAGCAGACAGACCACCCTCCATAGCAGAACTCATCGGTCGGCAACGCACGTAGGTACCTCGGCGAGGCACGCCGACTGGTTCGTGGTCGGCGTGCTCTCCGCGTGCCCAAGCCAGGGCCGATCATGGTCCGCAGCCGTCAGTCGCGGTAACAACAAGCCGACTCGGACGCGGCGACGATCCGCGCCCAGCGCCGCGGTAGGCAGCGAAGGTCCTTTTCAAGGCAGGGGTCAAGCCCGTATGTCCGGCGGTCGGATCAGGCCGGCTGGGTTGACCCCAGCGTGACCCCAACGACCTGCAACGCCGGGCGACGATGAGCACCTGGTCGACGACCTCCGGAGCGCAACCGGCCAGCTCGCGATCGAGTTGCCTGCCTCTACGAATCAGGAGGTCGAGCACCTGGGCCGGTACACAGCTGGTACACAGACCACTGACAAACGGCGGCAGACCACGGGCAACGTCGCATGACGTTTGTGCAGGTCAGCCGCCGTTTTGGGTGGTCAGGCGCGGCCGTCTCTCAGAAGTTGATCATGTGACCTTCGAGGCCGTGGAAGGCCTCCTGCAGCGCCTCGCTCAGGGTCGGGTGGGCGTGCACGTTGCGGGCCAGTTCCTTCGTCGTCAGGTCCCACTTCTGGGCGAGGGTGAGCTCGGGCAGCAGCTCGGTCACCTCGGGGCCGATCAGGTGGGCGCCGAGCAGCTCGCCGTACTTGGCGTCGCTGATCACCTTCACGAAGCCGGTCGGGTCACCGAGGCCCTGCGCCTTGCCGTTCGCGGTGAAGGGGAACTTCGCGACCTTCACGTCGTGGCCCAGCTCACGGGCCTGCTCCTCGGTGTAGCCGAAGCTCGCCACCTGCGGCTGGCAGAAGGTCGCCCGCGGGATCATCACGTAGTCGAGCTCCATCGTCTCGACGCCGGCGATCGTCTCCGCGGCGATCACGCCCATCGCCTCCGCGGCGTGGGCGAGCATCAGCTTCGCCGTGACGTCGCCGATGGCGAAGATGTGCGGCACGTTGGTGCGCAGGTAGCCGTCGACCTCGATGGCACCCCGGTCGGTCAGCTGGACGCCAGTCTTGTCCAGGCCGTAGCCGTCCACCCGTGGCTGGAAGCCGATGGCCTGCAACACCTTGTCGGCCTGCAGGGTCTGCTGGCTGCCGTCCTTGCCGGTGACCGTGACCCTGACCTGGTCGCCGGAGTCGTCGATCGAGTCGACCCGGGTCGAGGTCAGTACCTCGACGCCGAGCTTGCGGTAGGCCTTGGCGAGCTCCTTGGAGACCTCGACGTCCTCCAGCGGCACGATCCGGTCGAGGAACTCGACGATGGTGACCTTCACGCCGTAGTTGGCGAGCACGTAGGCGAACTCGACACCGATCGCGCCGGCGCCGGCGACGATGATGCTGCCCGGCAGCTCCTCGGTGAGGATCTGCTCCTCGTTCGTCACGACCCGCTCGCTCAGCTGGGTGCCCGGCAGCAGCTTGGTGGTCGCGCCGGTCGAGATGATGCAGTGGTCGAAGGTGACGGTCTCGGACGAGCCGTCGGACAGCGAGACGTCGAGGGTGTTCGCGTCGGTGAACGTGCCCCAGCCGTCGATCTCGGTGATGTTGTTCTTCTTCATCAGGAAGTGCACGCCCTTCACGCGGCCGTCGGCCACCTTCCGGCTGCGCTGCACCGCGGTCGCGAAGTCGAAGCTGACCTCGCCGCTGATGCCGAAGGTCTTGGCCTCCGCGCGGAAGATGTGCGCCAGCTCGGCATTACGCAGCAGCGCCTTGGACGGGATGCAGCCGACGTTCAGGCAGACACCGCCCCAGTACTTGCTCTCGATGACGGCGGTCTTCAGTCCCAGCTGGGCTGCGCGGATCGCCGCGACGTACCCACCGGGACCGGCGCCGAGGACAACAACGTCATAGTGCGTGGCCATGCTGGAACAATAGTTGGTCGGCCCAGCGGGCCCGACGAGTGGTTCACGGGAGGCACGACGGAAGAAGGTCGCCGCTCGTTGTCACCGACGGTGGCCAGGGGTTCCAGATGGTCTGTACGACGCCTACGCTGGGGCCACGCGGGGGCCCTCACTCCCGCCCGCGCGAGCCGATCGATGGGGGTTGATGGTGGTCGGGAAGACCCGGAGTGCGCGGTTCGCCGCGCTCGGCGCCCTGCTGGCAGTCGTCGCGCTGCCTGCGTACGCCGACGATCCGCCTCCCCCGCCGCCCGCCTCCGTCACGGACGTGAACCGGTCGCTGGAGCAGCTCCAGGCCGAGGCCGCCGCCATCCAGGCCGACTTCGCCAAGGCCACGATCGCGTACACCAACGCGCTGAAGGCGGCCCAGACCGCCGAGGCCGCGGCCAAGAATGCCGAGCAGCTCGCCGCCAGCTCGAAGGGTCAGGCCCAAGCCCAGCGCCGCCGCCTCGGACAGCTCACCGCGCAGGCCTACCAGCTCGGCATTCCGACCACGCTCGGCGCGGAGTCGATGCTGTGGTCCCTGGCCCCGGTCGCGGAGAACCTGCAGGAGATAGCCGACCGGCAGACGGCCATCAACGTGGTCGGCAACAACCAGGTCGCCCAGTACGAGGCGGCGATGGCCGCGCAGGCCGCGGCCGGAAGCGCGGCCGCCGATGCGACGGCGAAGCGTGCCGCCGCGGACAAGGCCGCTGCCACCGCCCAGGCGCTGAGCGACGAGGTGCGCGCCAAGGCTGCGGACGCCTCCATAGCGATGGAAGGCCAGATCGCCGACCTGTCCGGTGCCACCCAGCTGTCCCACCAGCTGCAGACCTCCCGCGACCAGCAGGCGCTGGCCGGCTGGAAAACCTACCTGGCCGAGCTGGCCGCCGCCGGGGTGAAGGCGCCGGCCGCCGGCTCGCTGCGCGACCCGGCCAAGCTTCCGGCCGGTCTGAAGCCGCTCACCGCCGGCGGTCAGGCGGTCCGGGGTGCGGCATCGGTCGTGGCTCACGGCCGCACGGTCCGGGTGCTTTCGGCCGAGTCCATCCGGGCGGTCAACCGAGCATTCAGCCTGCTCGGCAAGCCGTACGGCGTCGCGGCCACCGGGCCCGGCAAGTACGGCTGTCTCGGTGCCGCCCGGGTCGCGTGGCAGCCCTACACGAGCCTCCCGAACCTCGTGGGCAAGGTCTACCCGAGGTACCAGCGGGTGCCGGCCGCCTCCGTGCAGCCCGGTGACCTGCTGGTGATGGGCAACAACTCGATCGGGCTGTTCCACATCGGCGTCGCCCTCGACGCCGGCGAGATGATCGCCGCGGACGAGGCCAAGGGCGCGGTCGTCGTCACGCGGGTTCCGGACAGCCTGTACGCGGTTCTCCGCCCGACCCTCGGCAAACCGACTGCCGCCCAGGTCGCACCCACCGCGACCTCAGCGGCCTACGCCTTCCGCTGCGGGAACACCGCCACGACGTACGACGTGGGCAGCGGCGCCTGGACCTGGCCCCTTGCCGAGGGCACCTACCAGATCGGTACGCCGTTCGGGCAGCCCGGTGCCTTGTGGGAGACGGGGCTCCACACCGGTCAGGACTTCCCCGCGGCAGTCGGTACGCCGGTCCGCGCAGTCACCTCCGGAACGGTCCGGATCGAGCACCCGGCCTGGGCCGGTACCCTGGTCCGCATCGATCACGGCAGCGGCCTGGAGACCCTCTACGCGCACCTGAGCTCGATCAGCGTGGCTGACGGCGCGCGCGTCTTCGCCGGTGACCAGATCGGGGCGGTCGGAACCGCGGGCAACTCGACCGGCCCACACTTGCACTTCGAGGTCCGGCTCGGCGGCGACGCGGTGAACCCGATGCCGTTCCTCGCCACGGGTAGCGCGAGCATCGGCTGGGGCGGCTACAGCAACGGGCTGATCCCGGCCTCGAAGCTCTGCCGCATCGGCTCCGGGCACCTGCTGCGCTGCGACGCCGCCGCGTCGTACCAGTCGCTGGCCAAAGCCTTCAAGGCCAAGTTCGGCCGGAGGCTCTGCATCACCGACTCCTACCGCTCCTACACGTCGCAGGTCGACCTCTACGCCAGGAAGCCGTCGCTCGCGGCACTCCCCGGTACGTCGAACCACGGTTGGGGTGTCGCGGTGGACCTTTGCGGCGGCATCAACAACTTCGGTACGACCGAGTACAGGTGGATGGAGGTCCACGCCGGAGCGTACGGCTGGGTCCATCCGGCCTGGGCCCGTCAGGGCGGGACGCGCGAGGAGCCCTGGCACTGGGAGTTCGGTCGGCCCGCGACCACGTAGGCTTGCTGCGTGGGCGAGCAGACCAGTCCGGACCGAACGGACCACAACATCACGCTGGACGCCCAGGACGATCGCTGGGAGTGGCGGCGGAAGATCCGGTCGAGTCCCCGCAAGCACCTGATCTACCGGATCTGCGTCGGCGTGCTCGGAAGTCTGCTGATCATCGCGGCACCGCTCACCGGCTGGCTGCCGGGACCGGGTGGCATCCCGCTCTTCATCGCCGGTCTGGCCGTGCTGGCCAGCGAGTTCGAGTGGGCGCAGCGGCTGCTCTACTGGGTCAAGGGCAAGGTCCACAAGCTGACCACCTGGACCGGCAAGCAGCCTGGCTGGCTCAAGTTCCTCGGCACGGTCGCGCTGATCCTCTTCGTGCTCGCCTGGATCTGGCTGTACCTGGCCGTGCTCAGCGTCCCGGCGTGGCTGCCCGACTCGTGGGAGTCGTTCCTCTACAAGCTGCCATTGCTCGACTGAGACGGCGACCCTTCGCCGTCCGGGCAATCACGCTTTCCTTCACACTAGTGTGAATGTTTGAGCATGGTCGCATGACCTCTCGGAGATCGCCCGCGGCCACCCTCACCGTACTGTCCGTGGCGCAGTTCCTGATCGCCTTGGACTACTCGATCATCTACATCGCCCTGCCGAGCATCGCCGGCGAGCTGAACCTCGAACCGGCACTCGCGCAGTGGGTGATCAGCGCCTATGCGGTGCTGTTCGCCGGGTTCCTCATCGTCGGGGGCCGACTGGCGGACCGGGTCGGTGCCAAGCGCCTGTTCGTCATCGCCATCATCGGCTTCGGCCTCGCCAGCGCGGTCGGAGGCGCCGCGGACAACGGTGCGCTGCTGCTGACCGCACGCGGGGCCCAGGGGTTCTGCGCGGCTCTGCTGCAGCCGGCGATCCTCGGGCTCATCGGGACGACCTTCCCTGCCGGACCGTCGCGCAGCCGGGCACTGGCTGTCTGGGGGGCGGTCGGCGCGTCCGGCCTCGCTGCCGGCGCCATCCTGGGCGGTCTGCTGACCAGCGTCTCGTGGCGGCTCACTTTCCTGGTCAACGTTCCGCTCACGCTCTTGTGCGCGGCGGGTGCCGCGATCTGGGTGGAGTCGGCCCGCGATCGTATGCACGCCGACCGCATCCCGCTGCTCGCCTCGGCGCTCGGCACCGGCAGCGTGCTGGCCCTGGTCCTCGGCCTGACGCTGGGAACCGATCACGGCCTGCCGGCTGTCGTCTGCCTAGGCATCGCCGTGGCGTTGTTTCTGGTGTTCGTCCGTAACGAGGGCAACTCGCGCAGTGTGCTGATCGAACCGGTCCTGCGGCGTACTGTCTCGCTTCGGATCGGTGCTGCGGCCACCGCGCTCTACATGGCGAGCGTCGGGTCGGAGTTCTACCTGCTCACGCTGCTCCTGCAGTCCCAGAGGGGTTACACGCCATTCGAGGCCGGTCTCGCGTTCGTACCGCTGGCCGCGCTGGTGACCGTGGGCAACACGGCGGCCGGACGTGTTGTACGTCGACTCGGACCGGCCACCGTGCTCGCAGCCGGCTTCGCCATCGCCGCGGCAGGGCTGCTCTGGCTGTCGCTCACCCTGGACGGAGACTCCTACGTCGTCGACCTGTTGCCCGGATTGCTCCTCAGCGGGTTCGGGCACGGCGTCATCTTCACGTCGATGTTCATCATCGGGACCCAGGACGTGCCGCACTCGCACCAAGGCACAGCGGGGGCGCTGCTCACGACGTCGCAGTACCTCTCGGGGGCTCTGACGATCGCCGTCCTCACTCTCGTGCTCGGCACCTCTGCGGGTCCTGCTGCCTTCCGCGTGGCTTTCCTCCTCACCACAGCGGCAGCACTGGCTGGGCTTGCGTTGATCGCGTCACGGCGACGCCTCGCCGCCCGTGCGCCACTCGACCTGTGCGAGGAGAGCGCCGTCTAGTGCGGTGACCACGAGCGTTCACCGGGCTGGCGGCAGAGCCTGGTCGGGCGCGTTCTGGCCGTCTCGATGATGAAGGGGATGCCATCGTCGCTGACGCGGCGGGGACGGCCTCCCGCCCAGTTGGGGTTCAGGCAGGCCAGTCCCCGCCCGTTGAAGTCGTGGATCACGTCCTGGACGGTGTCGGGTTGGCGGCGACCAGGCGAGCGATCGACGGGTTCAGTATCCGATGGCTTGGCGGAGCAGCAGGACGGTGCCGCGTTGAGGGTGGTGTTCTGCGTTGAGGATGAGAAGGCGGTTGACGGCGCTGGGCCAGCCGTAGG
>DASTVQ010000070.1:0-47880 GCA_035759015.1 Kribbella sp. | reverse complement strand
CGGACGCACCGGTCGCTGCACGCCTATCCGTCGGTCGAGAACGCGGCCTCCAACGCCCTCTGCCGCAAGGCGGGGTTCACCTTGCGGGAGGAGATCGACTTCGAGTACCCGAAGTGCCACTGGATGCGCTGCAACGACTGGCGCCTGGACCTCAGCCGGTGAACCCGGAGCCAGGTGTCGTGCTGTCCGGCCGGACGTCGATGAGAACCTTTCCCACCGCGCCCTCCTCAACGGCCGCATGAGCCGCCGAGGCCTGCTCGAGGGAGTAATGGTGCAGCGGCAGCCCGGCCTCATCACCCACCCGCACAGCGCCGTCCATCACCGCTGCGGCGACATCCTCCAGAGCGCGTGCGCGCCAGTCGTGCGGGGCGTTGTAGACCAAGACGAACTGCCAGCGGACGTTCGGCACCATGGATGGCCGTACGGGCAACTCCATCGCGCTGCCGCCGTTGTTGGCGTACACGGCCACTGAGCCGTGCCGTGCGATCACCTCGACGTCGATGGCCGCGTTCACCGCCGGGGCCACCTCGACGATCGTGTTCACGCCATCCGGCGCGATGGCGCGCACCTCCTTGACGACGTCTTGGCGCCTGTAGTCGATGACGTCGTCAGCACCTGCGTGGGCCGCCAGCTGGGCCTTCTGCGGGCTGCTCACCGTGGTGATGACGGTCGCGTCGGACCAGCGCGCAAGCTGGATCGCGGCATTCCCGACGGCGCCCGCGCCGCCGGCTACCAAGACGGTACGGCCTGCCAGCGCGCCCGGCCCGAGACGTGCCGGACCATCTTCGGTCACCGTCAAGCACCTGTGCGCGGTCAGGAAAGGCACTCCGAGGCTGGCGCCGAGGTCGAACGATGCCACGTCTGGAAGCAGCACCACGTGCCGGACCGGCACGACCGCGTACTCCTGCGCCGTACCTCCGGCGGGACGCTGATGGGCCGCCTCCCAGATCCAGACCCGAGCGCCCACCAGCGCCACGTCGACGCCCGCACCAACCGCATCGACCACCCCGGCGCCGTCCTGGTTCGGCACCTGCGGTGGATCGACGACCGTGCCGGGCTCGCTACCGCGGCGCACCTTCCAGTCGGTCGGGTTGACGCCCGAGCGATGGACCTGCACCCGCACCTCTCCCGGACCGGGATCAGGCACCGGCCTGTCGACGAGCGTCAGGACCTCCGGCCCTCCGGTCACGGAATACTCGATCGCGCGCATGCCCAAAACGCTATCCCAAGGCTGCGGAAATCGGTGGCGAGGCCGGGCGCCGGCTGGTTGGGTCATCGACATGAGCGGACTCGACGACCCGGCATCCTTCGGCGATCGCTATGCCCACGAGTACGACGAACGGACGGTCCTTGATCCGGCGCCGACGGTGGAGTTCCTGGCCGGGCTCGTGGCCGACGGGGCGCGGGTCCTGGAGCTCGCCGTCGGCACCGGCAGGGTAGCGATCCCCCTCGCCGCGCGTGGTGTCGCTGTCGAAGGCATCGAGGGTTCGGCGGCGATGGTCGAGCGAATGCGCGCGAAGCCGGGCGGAGGGTCGATCCCGGCGGTCATCGGTGACATGGCCGACGTGGCGGTCGCGGGCCCGTTCCAGCTGGCGTATCTGGTGTTCAACACGTTGTTCAACCTGCCCAGCCAGGCTCGTCAGGTCGACTGCTTCCGCAACGTGGCAAAGGTTCTCGAGCCGGGTGGCCTGTTCGTCATCGAGTGCTTCATCCAGGACCTGACCGAGTTCGACCGCGACCAGCGGCTCGCGACCCGGGCCTTGACCGAGGACTCCGTGAACATGGAGTTCCAGGTGCACGACCCGGTCGAGCAGGCCGTCACGTATCAGCGAGTGACCTTCGACGCGCAGGGCACGACAATGCGGCCGCTGCGACTGCGGTACTGCTGGCCCAGTGAGCTGGACCTGATGGCGCAGTTGGCCGGGATGCGGCTGCGAGAGCGCTACGACGACTGGGACCGCACGCCGTTCACAGCGGCAAGCCGCCGGCACGTCTCGGTCTACGAGCGGAGCTGACGCAGAGACCGCCGCCGTCACTCGGGAGGCATGGTGAGCACGCTTGCACTGGTACGCCACGGCGAGACGGAGTGGAACCGTACCGGCCGATTCACCGGCTGGGCCGATCCAGGGCTCACAGCGCAGGGACGCCATCAGGCCCGGCTCAGCGGCGGTGCGTTGTGCTGACCCGGTTGATCATCCGGCCAGTGCCGTGAGGTGGATCTCGAAGCCGGCGCCTCCCAGGACGTCATCGGACACCCGGACACTTCCACCGTGTGCGCGGGTCAGCTCCGCGACGATGGCGAGGCCGAGGCCGCTCCCGCCGTCCGCCCGGGCCCGCGCGTCGCTGAGCCGGACGAAACGCTCGAAGATCCGCTCCCGCTCCCCCGGCGGGACGCCTGGTCCGTCGTCGGACACCCGGAGGACGACGTCGCCGCCGCGCTCGGTGAGGGCGAACGCGACCTTCGTGCGAGCCCACCTGGCGGCGTTCTCACCGAGGTTGTCCACCACCCGCCGCAGCGCGGTCTCGTCGCCGACGACCCGGCCGGCGGACACGGCGGAGGTGTCGATGCGCAGCCTGGTCGTCTCCCGCAACCGCTTCGCCGTCGCGAAGACCAGGTCGTCCAGGTCGACCGGTGCCCTCGGCAACCGAAGGGCACGTTCGTCGGCCTTGGCGAGCAGCAGCAGGTCGTCGACCAGCCGCTGGATCCGCAGATCCTCGGCAAGCACCGTCCCGGCCAGCTCACCGAGCGTCGTGCGGTCCGGGTGCGCGAGCGCCACCTCGACGTGCTGGCGGATCGAGCTGATCGGCGAGCGCAGCTCGTGCGAGGCGTCCGAGACGAATCGACGCTGACTCGCCTGCGCCTGTTCCAGCCGGTCGAGCATCCGGTTCATCGTCGCCGCGAGCCGGCCGACCTCGTCGCGCGTCCGCACCGCGGGGACCCGCCGGTGCAGCTCGGCGGCGGAGATCGCGTCCACCTCGCGGCGGATCGCGGCCACCGGTGCGAGGGCCTGCCCGGCCACGATCCAGGTCGTCGCGCCGACCACCAGCAGCACGACCGGCAGGCCGACGAGCAACACCCGGGTGAGGAATCTGGTCGAGTCCAACACGTCGACCAGCGGCCTGCCGACGATCACCCGTACCGGTCCGTCGCCGCCGGGATCGTCCACGGCGGCCGCGACGAAGGCGAAGTCCTCGCCGTAACCGGGTGGTTCGATCGCCCGGCAGTCGTCGCCGGGATCCATGGACCCGATGCCGTCCGCGCCGACGACCGCGCCGGAGCGGTCGACGAGCTGGACGATCTCGAACGAGCTGGCCGACGTCGGCCTCCCTCGCACCGCTGCCGGTGCGGTGGCCACCTCGACCGCTCGCGCCCTGGCCGCGGAACACACCTGCTCGGTCAGGGCGGAGCTGAGCAACGCCACGAGGACGAAGGAGCCGGCGACCAGGGCTGTACCGACCACGAGGACGGCGGTGAGAGTCAGCCGGAGCCGAACCGTCATGCCGTCAGCCGCCGTCCCCTGCCAGCCGGTAGCCCGACCCGCGAAGCGTCTCGATCGAGCTCCGGCCGAACGGCCGGTCCAGCTTGTTGCGCAGCCGGCGGACGTACACCTCGACGATGTTCGGGTCGCCCTCGAAGTCGTCGTCCCAGACGTGTTCCAAGATGGTCCGCTTCGAGACCGCGTCGCCCCGGTGGCGGATCAGGAACTCGAGCAGGGACAGCTCCCGCGCGGTCAGCTCGAGCTCGATGTCGCCACGCCAGGCCCGGCGTGCGGCCGGATCCAGCCGCAGGTCCCCGGCCTCGATCACGACCGGCCGCGCACTCGCCCCGCGGCGGAGCAACGCCCGCAGCCGGGCGACCAGCACGGTGTGGGAGAAGGGCTTGGTCAGGTAGTCGTCGGCGCCGATGTCCAGCGCCCGCACCTGATCGGTGTCGCCATCGCGTGCCGTCAGCATCAGGATCGGCGTCCACACGTGCTGTGCGCGCAAGGTTCCGCAGATCTCGAAACCGTCGATCTCCGGCAGCATGATATCCAGCACCAAGACGTCGTACGCGTGCTCGCGGGCCAGCCACAGTCCGTCGGTGCCGTTCACTGCGACGTCGACGGCGAAGCCCTCCGCCTCGAGGCCGTTGCGCAGGCCCGCGGCGAGGCTCCTCTCGTCCTCCACCACGAGCGCCCGCATCCGGTACCTCCTGTCGGCATGCTGGCCCAACCTGGCTGAACCCCGGCTGAATTCAGCGGGCATTCAGGTCGCCAGTCCTACCGTCACTCCATGTTTACCCTGCAAGCCGACGGCCTGACCAAGCGGTACGGCGCGCGCCTCGCGGTGGACAACCTGAGCTTCACCGCGGAGCAGGGCGAGATCGTCGGGCTGCTGGGCCGCAACGGCGCGGGCAAGACGACGACGATCCGCCTGCTGACGACCATTCTCGAACCCACTGCGGGCACCTTCACCGTCGCCGGCGTCCCGGGCAACCGCCCGGCACAGCTCCGGCAGTTGATCGGCGGGCTTCCCGAGAGCGCCGGCTACCCGTCCCGGCAGACCGGTGCGGAGTACCTCCGCTATTACGCACGGCTGTTCGGTAGCAGCCGCGCCGACGCCGCTGCGATCGCCGACCGCCTGCTCGCTGAGGTCGGACTGCTGGACCGCGCCTCGTCGCGGATCTCGACGTACAGCCGCGGCATGCGGCAGCGGCTCGGAGTCGCGCGGGCACTGGTGAACGATCCGCAGGTCGTGTTCCTGGACGAACCGACCCTCGGCCTCGATCCGGGCGGGCAGCGGGAGGTCCTCGGCATCGTCCGGCGGATCACGCTCCAGCGAGGCGCGACCGTGATGCTGTCGACCCACATCCTCCCCGAGGCCGAGGAGGTGTGCACGACCCTGCTCATCCTGGACCGGGGCGTGCTGCTGGCCTCGGGCACCGTGGACGAGGTCGTCCGGACCGTCGGCGGCCGCCGGCTGAGCGACGCGTTCCTCACCCTGACCGAGGGGACTCCGCGATGACCATGGCGGTCGGCCGTGGCGGGCGGCGGACCACGCCGGGCAGCCGGTGGTCCGTGATCGCCGACGAGGAGTGCCGGGACCTGTGGATCAGGGGACGAGGCCCCTTGCTGCTCTTCGCCTTCAGCCTGCTGCTGAGCGCGATGACCTACCTTTCGGCGACCAACAGCGCGCTGAACTTCCTGGAGCAGCGGGAGGCGGTGAACCTCACCTTGCAGGTCGCGCTGTCGGTCGGGCTCCTGCTGACTCTCGTGGTCGCCGGCGACGCGGTCAGCGGCGACCGGGAGCGCGGAATCCTGGAGCCCCTCCTGCTCACACCGGCATCGCGGCGAGCCATCCTGGCCGGCAAGCTCTTCGCCGCGCTGACGCTCTGGCTAGGCTGCTACCTGGTGAGTCTGCCGTACCTTGCGGTGCTCGGCCGCGGTGTCGCGGCGACGCGGCAGGCGGCGTTGCTGGGGCTGGTGGTAGGCACGCTTGTAGCCCTCGGCCTGACCTGCCTCGGCCTGGTGATCAGCGCCGGCTCGAACTCGAACAAGACGAGCCTGGCCGGCTGCCTGCTCCTGCTGTTCGCCCTGTTCGCACCGACCCAGATTCCGGCCCTGCCGAAGAACTGGGTCGGCGATCTGCTGGTCCGCGTCAACCCGATCGGCTCGGCGTTGCACTACATCTCCCAGATCCTGGTCAACCGGCACAGTTGGACCCAGGACTTGTCGTACCTGATCTCTCCGCTGCTCCTCGCCGTCCTGGCCGGTGCCGCGCTGATCGTCGCCGGCCCCAGGATGGTCCAGCTGAGACCGGGTGTGAACGCGGGATGAGACGCATGATCCGACTCGCCGCCACGCTGCTGCTCGCGATCGCGCCGGTCGCGGGAGCGGCCGCCCCGCCGAGCCCGACGATCACCTTCAGCCGGCAGCGCATGAGCGCCGTCACCGGGCAGGTGCTCTCGCTGGAATCGGTGGTCACCAACCCCGGTGCCACGCCGACCGGGCGGATGATCGCGCACCTCAACGTCACGAGCCTGGACGGCGTGTACGTCGATCTCGAGGACTGGTCGCAGGAGGTGACCGCATCGGTTGCACCGGTACCGGCGGGTGGTGAGACGGAGCTGGATTGGGAAGTCCAGGCGGTCAACACCGGACGCTTCGCGATCTACGTCGTGCTGCTGCCCGACGGCGGCGGCCCGCTGGTCGTCAGTCCGCCTGTCAACCTGACAGTGGCGCCACGCAAGACCCTCAACGCGGGTGGCGCTCTCCCGGTGTCGATCGCGATGCCGGTGCTGCTCGGCCTGCTCACCCTCGCGACGCGGTACCGGCTCCGACGTACGGGATAGCCGGGCGCGGCGAAGCGGCCGATACCCGAAGGAACCGGCCACTCGCGCCTCTCGTCGTTATCCGGCCTGGAAGAAGGCGCCCTTGAGGTAGTCGTGCACGGCCTCCTCCGACACCCGGAACGAACGGCCGACCCGCACCGCGGGCAGCTCTCCGGAGTGCACCAACCGGTACACCGTCATCTTCGAGACGCGCATGGCCGTGGCGACCTCCGCCACGGTCAGGAACTTCACCTCTGCGAGCGGCTGTTCACCGCCGGACTTCTTTGATGCCATTGCGCACCGCACTTCCAGCACGGGTCGTGCGCCGGCTTCCCCTCCGGCACCAACGCCCGTGCATGCACCGAGCCTAGTGGCTGTTGGTACGAATGGGAAAGGGGGTGCCGGTGTGACTCGATCGGTCAGTACGAGGGGTCGAGACCGAGCAGCGGGAAGGAGTTGTCCCGGGTCGCCTTGATCGATCGGTCGAGCCACGTGTCGGGGTTGAAACCGAACGACCAGTCCGTGTACGCGGCGTCCTGGCCGTCGGTCATCCGCGACGGCGCGACCCGGCCGAACCGGGCCCGGACGTCCTCGCGCCACGGCTCCGGCACGACCGTCGCCGGGTCGATCGGCTGTCCGGCGACGATCGCGAGCAGGTGCGTCCACGAGCGCGGCACGACCTCGATGATGGCGTAGCCGCCGCCACCCGTCGCGACCCACCGGCCCTCGCAGACCTCGTGGGCCAGCTGATGAAGGGCGAGGTAGGCCGCCCGCTGTCCGTCGACCGTCTTCGTCAAGTGCGCCAGTGGGTCTTCGACGTGGGAGTCACAGCCATGCTGGGTGACGAGCACCGACGGCCGGAACGCGCGGACCACGGCCGGCACGATCGCATGGAAGGCGCGCAGCCAGCCCGCGTCGCCGGTGCCGGGCGGGAGCGGCACGTTGACCGCCGTACCCTCCGCGTTGGGGCCGCCCGTCTCGCTGGCCGTGCCGGTGCCAGGGAAGAGCGTGGTGGGCGACTCGTGCAAGCTCACCGTCAACACTCTCGGATCGTCGTAGAACACAGTCTGTACGCCGTCGCCGTGGTGCACGTCCACGTCGACATACGCGACGCGCTCGGCACCATGGTCCAGCAGCCACTGGATCGCCACGGCCGGGTCGTTGTACACGCAGAAACCGCTCGCCAGGGTGGGCATGGCGTGGTGCAGGCCACCGGCGATGTTCACCGCGTGCAGGACGTCGCCCTCCCAGACGGCGCGGGCGGCCTCGACCGAGGCGCCGACCACGTGGGCCGAGGCGTCGTGCATCTGCCGGAAGCAGTAGGTGTCGTCAGTGCCGAGACCGTGCTCCAGATCGGGTACGTCCGGGTGCTCGCCGGCCGCCTTCACCGCGGCGATGTACTCGGGCGTGTGGACCGTACCGATCAGCGCGTCATCGGCCACCGGCGCCGGCACGACCTTCAGCAGGTCCAGGACGCCGAGGGCGCGGGCCAGCCGCACCGTCAGGTCCACCCGGACCGGGCTCATCGGGTGGCCGTGCCCGAAGTCGTACGCCGTCAGTCCCTCGTCGAAGACGAGCATCCCGTCACCACTCATGCCCCGACGATAGCCCGCACCCCACGCGCGGGCGCAGCGATCGACGGTCACGGGCGGCCCTTGACCTTCAGTGAGGTTGAGGTTGCAGGCTGGACAGCATGAGTATCTTCAGCGCGGCAGAACTCGCCTACCTGGCCGAGCAGAAGCTCGGGCGGCTGGCCACGAAGGTGCCCGACGGAACGCTGCAGAACAACCCCGTCGGCTACTTCGTCGACGCCGAACGGGGTCTGATCGACATCGGCGGTCACGGAATGGGCGCCACCCGGAAGTTCGGCAACGTACAGGCCGACCCGCAGGTGTCGCTCGTGGTCGACGACCTCTCCACCGAGCACGGCTGGGTCGTGCGCGGCATCGAGATCCGCGGCCGGGCCGAGGCCATCGCCGATGTCGAGCCGCCCGCGCCCGGCTACAGCCGGGAGATCATCCGGATCCACCCCGAGCGCATCCGCAGCTGGGGCCTGTGACCAGCCGGAGCGGTCAGAGCGACTGCGACATCAGGTTGAGCGGGCGGCCGTCGTTGCGGAAGACCTCGACCCGCCCGGTCGGGGTGAAGCCGGCCCGCCGGTAGAACGCGGCGGCCCGGGGCGCCGCGTCGTACACCCAGAGCAGGAGCCGTGGGTGACCCTGCTCACGGGCCCAGTCCCCGAGCGCGCTGGTGAGAGCGTCGGCGACGCCGCTGCCGCGCGACTCCGGCTCGACCCACATCGCCACCATCAGCGCGGCCTCGGGGTCGCGCTCGTCCTCGGCGGCGGGCCCGCCGCCGATCATCCCGACCGCACGGCCGTCCACCTCGGCGATCAAGGTCACCCAGTCGGTGCTCGAGAGCCGGCCGCGCCAGGCCTCCTCGTCGAAGGCCGCTTCCTCGGCGTGGGAACGGAAGAACGCCTCGGGGGCATCAAGGAGAGACCTGAGCCGGATCTCCCGCAGGGTCTTCCAGTCGTCAACGTCGAGCTTTCGCACGGTCACGTCCATCCGGCTATTCTGGAGGCGTGAACGCACGACGTCACCCGACTTTGCAGCTGTGGTGGGCCGCCTGACGGCGGACCCCCAGCGTTCACACGCATCCAAGGCCGCCTCGCCGAGGCGGCCTTCTTCGTGGGCCGGATCTCGCGCGAGGCCTACCCACGAAGGAGAAACCACCATGATCTCGCTCTCCGGCATCACCCCGTCCGGCCGCCTCACCCTGGGCAACCACCTCGGCGCCCTGCGCCGTTTCGACGCGCCCGACGGCTACTACTTCGTCGCGAACCTGCATGCGATGACCACCAAGCACGACCCGCGCCGGCTGGCCACTCTCACGCGCGAGACGGCCACCCTGATGCTTGCCGCCGGCCTCCCACCGGGCACCGTCTTCATCCAGTCCCACGTGCCCGCGCACGCCCAGCTCGCCTATCTGCTGGAGTGCACCTCGTACGTCGGTGAGCTGTCCCGGATGATCCAGTACAAGGAGAAGGGCCGCGGCAGACCGATGACACGGGCGTCGCTGTTCACCTACCCCTGCCTGATGGCGGCGGACATCCTGCTCTACGGCACCGACCGGGTCCCGGTCGGCGGCGACCAGGACCAGCACGTCGAGCTGGCCCGAGACATCGCGATCCGCTTCAACCGCGAGTACGGCGAGACGTTCGTGGTGCCGCAGCTGGAGAGGGCCGCACTGGCGATGCGGATCAAGGACCTCGCGAACCCGACCACCAAGATGAGCAAGTCCGACGTGGACGACGCGGTCGGCACGATCCGGCTGCTGGATCCGCCGGACGTCATCCGCCGGCAGGTGATGCGCGCCGTCACCGACTCCGGCAGCGAGATCCGCCACGACCAGGCGGCGAAGCCCGGCATCACCAACCTGTTGGAGATCCTGGCCGCCTGCACCGACGGGGATCCGGTCGAGCTCGCGACGGCGTACTCGTCGTACGGGGCCCTGAAGGCCGACGTGGCGGACGCGGTGCTCGCGGTGATCGAGCCTCTGCAGAAGCGGTACGCCGACCTCGCGTCGGATCCGGCCGCGGTGGACGCGATCCTCGCCCAGGGGCGCGACCGCGCGATCGAGGCGAGCCGGCCGCGACTGGAGGCTGCCGTCAGCGCCATGGGTCTGACCGGATTGGTGATATGACCTGACAGGATCGGTGTGGTGACTCTGCAACTGCGCGTAGCGACGTTCAACATCCGCAACTCGTCGGCAGACGACGGCGCCGACTCGTGGCCCTCGCGCCGCGACATCACCGTCGCCGCGATCGAGGCACTGGACGCGGACGTGGTCGGTCTGCAGGAGGTGCTGCCGGACCAGTTGGCTTACCTACGGCTGCGTTTCCCGTCGTACGAACTGGTCGGCGTGGGGCGCGACGACGGCGCGGAAGCCGGCGAACATTCGACAGTCCTCGTGCGGCCTGGCGCCTGGGCGGTGGAGTCGCACGAGACACGCTGGCTGTCGGCGGAGCCGGACCGGCCGGGCTCAGTGGGCTGGGACGCCGATCTACCGCGGATCGCGACGCTGGTCCGGCTGCGGCACGCTGACGGAACGCGGATCGGCGTCGTCAACACCCACTTCGACCACGTCGGCGACATCGCCCGGGTGGAGTCATCACGCCTGTTGGACCAGTGGTTGACAGCCGAGCCGGATCGACCGTGGGTCCTGCTGGGCGACTTGAACGCGATCCCCGGTTCGCAGACACTGCGGGCGCTGACCAGCACGGGCTGGCGGGATGCGGTGCCGCCGACCGCGGGTGGTACCGAGCACTCGTTCACCGGCGCGACGGATCGGGACCGGATCGACCACATCCTTGTGGGCAAGGCGTGGCAGGTAGCCAAGGCCTGGATAGCGCACAACCGTCCGGACGCGCGCCTGCCCAGCGACCACTGGCCGGTGGTCGCCGACCTCCGCCTGGGTCAGACCAGGTGCCAACGGAGCAGGAAGGCGCCGACGGAGAGGACGAGATAGAGCAGCACGAGCGGCACCCCGAGCCCGGGCCGAGGGCGCGAGCGCCGTGCCGGCTGGTCTGCCGCGCGATGCCGAGCGGCCCGCATCACCTCGGCGGCGTACTCGGCGCGGTCCTTCGCGATGCCGTTGATCTCGTTCTCATCGCTTCCGCTGGTGATCAGCACCATGTCCTCGCCGGCCTCGACGCCGTCCACGTCCTGCCAGGCGAGGCTGCGTACGAGCAGGCTGGTCCGCGCCCTCAGCGCCGTGGCCGTCACCTCCACGCGATACAGCACGACACCACCGGCCACCCGGACCACCGAGGCGCCGATCAGCGTGAAGAGCGCGACCGCCAGGAAGTCCCGGGCCCCCATCCAGAGCCAGGAGTTCAGCGCGGGCACGGCGACGAACGGCACGACGAACAACGCCCAGGCCCACCATGGCGCCGGGTCCAGCGGCACGCGCCAGGGCAGCGGCGGCATCTCCTCGGACGGTACGACGGCGCGGGCCGGGCGCGCGACGGCGCCGGAACCGCTGTCCGAACGATTACCCATGGGCGGGACCTTAGACCCATCGATACCGGCTGGTCTCCCCATGTTGTCCGGGTTCACGCTCACAGCAGGTCACCAGCTGCCGAGAACAGCCTGGTGATCAGGGCAGCGACGGCCAGGACGGGGGTGAGCAGAACACCGCACGTCAGGGCGCCGGACCTGTCGGCCGCCCGGGTCCTGCGGCATCCGTTACTCGGCGGCAAGCGCGCGCGAGCGGTTGCGGGCCGCCTCGATCGCCGAGAGGAAGGCCGCCCGAACCTTGTGGTCCTCCAGCTCGCGGACGGCGGCGGCCGTCGTACCGCCGGGTGAGGTGACTCGTTCGCGCAGCACGGTCGGGTGCTCGCCGGTCTCGCGCAGCAGCTTCGCCGACCCCACGACCGTCTGAACCACCAGTTCGGTCGCGGTCGATCGGGGCAGGCCCATGTGCACTCCGGCTTCGATCATCGACTCCACCACGAAGAAGATGTACGCCGGGCCGGAGCCGGAGACCGCCGTCACCACGTCCTGCTGCTTCTCCGGAACGCGGATGACCTTGCCGGTCGCGGCCAGCAGACCCTCGGCCAGTACGAGATGGCTCTCGTCGCAGTGCGCGCCTCGCGAGATCGCGGCCATGCCTTCGTCGACCAGGGCCGGCGTGTTCGGCATCACCCGGACGACGGCGACGCCCTCGGGGAGGCGGGACTCGATGAAGCCGGTGGTGATACCCGCAGCGAGCGACACCACGGTCTGCGACGGCCTGACGGCCGGGGCGATCTCGGCCAGCAGCTCCGCCATGTCCTGCGGCTTCACCACCAGCACCAGGGTCTCCGCCTTCTCGGCGGCGTCGACGTTCGACACCACATCGACGCCGTACCGCTCACGCAACTCGGTCGCGCGTTCCTCCCGCCGCTCCGTGATGAGCAGCTCCTCGGGGCGTCGGCCGGCCCGGATCAGCCCGGACAGCAGCGTCTCGCCCATCACCCCGGCACCGAGGATGGCCACCTGGCCGCTACGTGTCATGCCCTCAGCCTATGACGTGTCTGCTTCCGGTCAGGAGTTGCCGCGGTCGCAGGCGATGCCGTCGCCATTGCGGTCCAGGTCACGCGTGTAGCCGGGATCTCCCCGGTGCAACGGTGCCTTGCCGGCGGCGCGTACCTCACCGCAGTTCCGGTAGATGACGGTCGGCGTGGAACTCGGCGTCGCCGTCGACGGAGTGGCGTGCGACGGGGTGACCGTGGGCGACGGGGAGGACGGTGTCGGGACGGCGGTGCTCGGGGTCTCGGTCGGACTGGGTGTCGGCGTCACGGTCGGCTCCGTGCCCAAGGTCTCATCCGGGTCCGGCGACTGGCTCAACGTGTCCGTCGGGCCGATTCCCGAGCCGGGCAGTGGCGCGGACGTCTGGCCGGCATCGTCACCGCCGAACGGACCGAACAGCACCAGACACACCACAACCACCGCACCGGCGGCCGCGACGAGCCAGCCCCGGCTCGGCCCGCCGTACCGGCCGAGGGGCCCTCTGACCGGACGGCCGTGCTCGTCGGTCCAGAACGTCCAGCCATGCGGCGCCGGCGGCCAGGAACTCTCCGGCGACCAGCCCTTCGGCGGCCGCCAGCGTACGTTCGGCGGTTGTGGCCATTGCGGCGGCGTGTTGAAGTGCTTCACTCCAACCTCTCCTCCCGAGGTTGTCCAAACGCCCGCAGCTTAGGTCGTAGCACGATCAAGTGCCGGACGGCGGCCGGCAAAGTCCTACTTCTTGCTGATCAGGGAGCGGAGGAAGAACTGCAGATTGGCCGGTCGCTCCGCCAGCCGCCGGACCAGGTAGCCATACCAGTCCGCGCCGTACGGGACGTACACGCGGACGGTATGGCCCTCACTGTGCAGGCGGCGCTGCTCCTCGGGACGGATGCCGTAGAGCAACTGGTACTCGAAGGAGCCGGGGTCACGGTTCGCCCGGGCGGCCAGCGAGCCCGCGATCGCGATCAGCCGCGGGTCGTGCGACGCGATCATCGGGTAACCCGCCCCGTTCATCAGGATCCTCGCGGCTCGGACGTAGGCCTTGTCGACCGCGGCCTTCGACTGGTACGCAACCGACTCCGGCTCCTTGTAGGCGCCCTTGCACAACCGGACCCGGGACCCGGCGTGGGCCAGGTCACGACAGTCTCCCTCGGTCCGGCGCAGGTAGGCCTGCACGACTGCCCCCGTCTCGGGGAAGTCCTGCCGTAGCTCGCGCAGGATGCCGAGCGTCGAGTCGGTGGTGGTGTGGTCCTCCGCGTCGAGCGTCACCGTCGTACCGGCGTTGCGGGCGGCGTGGCAGATGGTCCGGGCGTTCTCCAGGGCGATCTTCTCCCCGTCGCCGGGCAGGGCCTGACCGACCGCGGACAGCTTCACCGACACCTCGGCGTGCTGGGTGAGGCCGGCATCCGAGAGCTGCTTGAGCATCTCGAGGTACGCCTCCGTCGTGGCGGTCGCAGCGGTGCGGTCGGTGACGTCCTCACCGAGGTGGTCGAGGGTGACGGTGAGGCCGTCGCTGACCAGCTTCTCGGTGGCCAGGACGGCATCGGCTGCGGTCTCCCCGGCGACGAACCGGGCCACGATGCCGCTGGAGACCGGCATCGCCGTGACGGCCTTCTTGATCTGGGGGCTGCGGGACACGCCCAGCAGGACTCGCCGAAGCACTTCGCGTTCCTCCTTGTCACACCCGGCCCCATTTGCCAGGGGTGTCAGCAGGCTACGCGGGTGGGCCGGACCGGCACTAATCGTGTGGCTGGGACCACACCAGCCGACCAGGTGGTCCACAGCGCGACCATGAGCCCGGGAGAGGGCAGGATGCCTGGTATGGCCTTTCTCAAGCGGCGCAGGAAGCCTGCCGACCCGGTCGGCGACTTCTGGGCCTGGTGGACCGACTCGGGAGCGCGCCTGGTGGCCGACGCCATCGCAGCGGGCAACCCGCAGTCGATCGTCGGCGAGCTGGCGGGCCGGATCGACCGGATCGAGCCCGAGCTCGCCTGGGAGCTGGGTCCGGGCCTGCACGCCGAGCACGTCCTGGTCGTGACCGCTGCCGGCAACCCCGGTCTCCGCGCCGCTGCCCGCCGCTGGCTGCGGGCAGCTCCCGCGGCCGACGAGCTCTGGGAGTACGCCGACCTGCGTCGGCCGACGCCGGACGCCGTCCTGCGGCTTGAGGGGGCGCCACCGATGCCGGTCGCCGAGACGCTGGTCACCGTCCAGCCGGACGACGCAGCGGCCGCGATCCACGTCGGTGTCCACCATCCGGCCTATCCCGGCCTGCCCAGGCAACTGCAGCAGACGGCGACCTTCCTGCTGCTCGACGCCATCCTCGGTGAGGAGCTGGTCGAAACCTGGATCGGCGCGATCGAGAGTCTGGCGCGTCGTCCGGACGACGCGGCCCCCATCGGGGACCTGTTGGCGCAGGTCGCCGCGTTCGCCGCCCATCACACGGCATCGGACGGCACCCCGTCCTGGCGGCTGCTCGAAGGCAGGTCGAGCGAGGGTGACCGGCTGGTCGCCAGCGTGGAGATCCCGCTCCGCCCGATCCGCCTGCCGCAGCTGGACACCCATGTCGGCGTGCGGGTGCCGTTCACCGGAGCCCGTGAGGACGGTCTGCCGGAGCCGGCCGCCCTCGACAGTCTGCGAGCGCTCGAGGACCACCTGACCACGCGGCTCGGCGACTCCGGGCGGCTGCTGGCCCATGAGACGTCGGGTGGCTCCCGGCTGCTGCATTTCTACGTCGACGGAAACACGCCCGCGGCCGAGCAGCTGCGGGTCGCCGTGACCGGCTGGCAGCACGGCCAGGTCGAGCTCACCGTGGACGCGGACCCGGGCTGGGAACAGGTCGGCCACCTGCGCTGACGGGTATGGATCAGGCAGTACGGCGCCTGAGGGTCGCCGCCCCCAGGCCGAGCGCCCCGATGATGAAGAGGCAGACCACCAGCGCGTCGGTGCCCGCGCCCTCGCCGAATCCCTTCCCCGCGGTGACCCCGGCGACGGCGTCGACGGCGTACGACAGCGGCAGGAAGTCGCTGATCACCCGGAGCGTGTCCGGCAACTTGTCCCGCGGGACGAGCAGGCCGCAGAGCAGGAGTTGCGGGATCATCACCGCCGGCATCATCTGCACCGCCTGGAACTCCGTCGATGCGAAGGCGCTTGCGAACAGGCCCAGCGCCGTACCGAGGACACCGTCGAGCACAGCGACCACGCCCAGCTGCCAGGCGGGACCACGGATGTCCAGATCCAGCGCGTACAGCGAGATCGACACGACCACGGCAGCCTGGACCACCGCGATCAGGGCGAACGCCAACCCGTAGCCGAGCAGGAAGTCGAGCTTGGCCATCGGCAGCGTGAACAGCCTCGACAAAGTGCCGCTGGACCGCTCCCGCAGCGTCGCCACGGAGGTCACGATGAACATGATGATCGAGGGGAAGACCGCGAGCAGCGGCCCACCGATCCGGTCGAACGTGGCCGGTGAGTCGGTGAACATCCACCACATCAGGCTGATCAGCAGCGCGGGCAGCACGATCAGCATCGCCACCGTCCGGTGGTCCCGCCGCAGCTGGGCCAGCACCCGGGCCGCCACGGCCAACGTCACGCGCGGCTTCATCGCTTGCCTGCTTCCAGGTCGATGAGGTGGAGAAAGGCACCCTCGAGGTCGACGGTCCCCGCGTGATCCAGCAGGTCCTGCGGCGTCTCGTCGGCCAGCAGGATGCCCTCGCGCATCAGCAGCAACCGGTCGCACCGGCTTGCCTCGTCCATCACGTGGCTGGACACCAGCAGCGTGGCACCGTCGTCCGCCAGTCGGTGGAAGAGGTTCCACAGGTCCCGCCGCAGCACGGGGTCGAGGCCGACCGTCGGCTCGTCCAGCACGAGCAGCTCGGGGGCGCCGAGCAGGGCGGCCGCGAGGGACGCCCGCGACGCCTGCCCGCCGGACAGCTGGTCGACCCTGACGTCCGCGTGACTTCGCAGGTCCACGGCATCGATGACGCGCTCGACGTCGCGGGACGAAACCCCCAGCACCGCGGCGTAGAAGCGCAGGTTCTCCGTGACCGTGAGGTCGCCGTACACGCTGGGCTCCTGGGTGACGTAACCGATCCTGCCGCGCAGCCTCGGGTCGCCCGCGGGCAGGTTGAGCACGTCGATCGTGCCGGTGACCTTGGCCTGCAGCCCGACGATCGCCCGGATGAGTGTCGTCTTGCCACAACCCGACGGGCCGAGCAGACCGGTCACCGATCCCGTCCGCAGGTCGAAGTCGATCCCGTGCAGCACCTCCCGGTCGCCACGCACCACCACGACGTCACGGCAGGACACCGCTACCGCGTTTTTCATCATATGATGAATTTAGCGCCCAGGTCCGCCCTCCGGCAACCCCCAGCGCGCAGTCAGGTGAGGTAGGACTGGAGGACCGGGGCGATCCGATCGGCGACCTCGGCCGAGGTGGCGGAGGCGAGGGGTTCCACGAGCAGCAGGTAGCGGACCATGGCCATGCCGATCAGCTGCGACGCCACCAGCGACACGCGGAGCCCCGCGTCGGGCACGTCGAGGGCCTGGGCGACCGGCGTGAAGATCATCCGGCCGATCCCCTCCCGCATCAGCTGGGCCACGTGCTCGGTGGTGACCGCGCTGCGCAGGACCGCCTTCATCCGCTGCTGCCCCTCAGGGGACTCCCAGACGGCCAGGAACGTCTCGATGATCCGTCGGCCGAGCTGCTCGCGGGGCCCGTCGAGCACGGTCCTGGCCACCAGCCGGGGATCCATCGGCAACGCCATCGACTCGATGAAGAGCTCGTCCTTGCCACTGAAGTAGTGGTGCACCAGCGCCGCGTCGACGCCGGCCTGCCTCGCCACGCCGCGGATCGACGTACCGTCGAATCCCTTGCTGGCAAAGGACTCCCTGGCCGCGGTGAGGATCTCGCCGCGGGTGTCCGGCCCGCCCGGGCGGCGGCCGGCGGCGCGGCGCTCGCTCACGGCCCCAGCTCCGACACCTCACCGTCACTGGTCACCGCGAAGGCGGACCGGCGGGGTGTCAGGACGTCCGGGCCGCGGACGAGGTGCTTGCGGGTGAACTCCAGCGACTCGATCAGGTCCACCTCGCGCTCGGACCGGCTGGCGGCCCGGCGGGTGTTGATCTCGATGATGATGTGGCCGCGGAAGTCTCCGGCGGCCAGTCCGGCCAGCAGGTCCGCGGCGCGCTGGTTGCCGCGTCCCGGGACCAGGTGCTCGTCCTTGGCCGAGCCGGTGCCGTCGGTCAGGTGGACGTGGGTCAGGCTGGCACCCATCGTCGCGGCCAGCACCACGCAGTCCTGTTCGGCCGTCGAGGAGTGCGACAGGTCGAGCGTCGTGTGCGCGTAGCTCTGCTCGGTCGGGTCCCAGCTCGGCGCGTACGCCTGCAGGCCGCGGCCGGGCGCGCGCCACGGGTACATGTTCTCGACCGCGAAGACGATGCCCGTCTCGGCCTCCATCCGGGCGATGCCGGCGACGAAGCCGCGCGCATACTCACGCTGCCAGCGAAACGGCGGGTGCACCACGACCACGTCGGCGCCGAGCTCGGTGGCCGCCTCGGCGCTGCGCTCGAGCTTGCCCCACGGATCGGTGCCCCAGACCCGCTGGGTGATCAGCAGGCACGGCGCGTGGATCGCGAGCACCGGGAGCTGGTGGTAGTCGACCAGCCGCTTCACCGCGTCCACCTGGGTGCTGAGCGGGTCGATGCCGACCATCAGCTCGACGCCGTCGTACCCGAGCCGCGAGGCCAGCTCGAAGGCGCTCGCGGTGGACTCGGGGTAGACGGAGGCGGTCGACAGGCCGATCTTCGGGCCTTGGCGGGTGGTCATCTGTGGGGGCCTTTGCGGAGGGTCATCGGGGTTACAGCTGGTCGAGGCGGGACAGGATCACACCTTCTCGCAAGGCCCACGGGCAGATCTCCAGCGAGGTCAGGTCGAACAGGTCCATCACCGCGTCGGCGACCATCGCGCCGGCGACGAGCTGCGCCGCGCGACCGCTCGACACCCCCGGCAGCTCGGCCCGCTCCGCCGTGGGCATGGCGATCAGCTTCGGCAGCCAGTTGGTCAGGTCGTCGCGGTCCAGCGACCGAGGCACGTACGGACCGTCGTCGGAGGGTGCGGCCCCGCAGATCCTGGCCAGGGAACGGAACGTCTTGCTCGTCGCCACGGCTCGTTGCGGCCGGCCCGCCCGCAGCACGTCGCCCGCGACCGCGGCCATCTCCACCCGGATCCGCTTGCGCAGCGCCTTGACCTCATCCTTGTCCGGCGGATCCGTCGTCAGCCCCTCCCGGGTCAGCCGGCCGGCCCCCAGCGGCACGGAGACCGCCACCGTCGGGTCCTCGTCCGACCCGGCCGCGATCTCCAGCGAGCCGCCGCCGATGTCGAACACCGCGAGCCGCCCGGACGACCAGCCGAACCAGCGTCGTACGGCGAGGAACGTCAGCCGCGCCTCGTCCTGACCGGTCAGCACGTCCAGGTCTATCTCCGTCTCGGCCCCGACCCGGGCCAGCACCTTCTCCCCGTTCGGTGCCTCCCGCAGCGCGGAGGTCGCGAACGCCAGCACCGACTCGCACCCCTTGTCCTCGGCCAGCTCGGCCGCCTCGGTGACGAACGCGACCAGCTCGTCCGCGCCGCTCTTCGCGATCCGGCCGTCCTTGTCGAGGTGCTCGGCGAGCCTCAGCTCGGTCTTGTGCGAGTACGCCGGCAGCGGCGCGGCACCACGGTGTGCGTCCACCACTAGCAGGTGGACGGTGTTGGAACCCACGTCGAGTACGCCGAGCCGCATACCCTCACGCTACTGGAAGGGCGGCCGGCAGCGTCCGCCAACCGAAATCGGCCGAGGCGACGTAGGCTTTCGGCGTGCCTGAGGTCTCTCTCGATTTTCCCCGCGCCTTCGTCGAGTTCGTCGACCCCGCCGACGCGGACCAGGTGTTCCGCTGCGACCTGACCTGGTTGACGTCTCGCTGGACGTGCATCTTCGGCGGTGGGTGCCAGGGCATCTACAAGGGCCGGCCGAACGACGGCTGCTGCACGCTCGGCGCGCATTTCTCCGACGCGGACGACGAGGCTCGGGTGAAGGGCCACGTCAAACAGCTGGGCAGGGACGACTGGCAGTTCCGCAAGGAGGGCCGCCGCAACGGCTGGGTCGAGACCGACGACGACGGCGACCGCAAGACGCGGGTGTTCGAGGGCGCGTGCATCTTCCTGAACCGGCCCGACTTCATCGGCGGCGCCGGTTGTGCCCTGCACGCCTTCGCCCTCAAGACCGGCGTGCACTTCGTCGAGACCAAGCCGGACGTCTGCTGGCAGCTCCCGATCCGCCGCACCTTCCGGGAGGTCGAGCGACCCGACGGTACGTCGTACACAGAGGTCGGGATCGGCGAGTACGACCGTCGCGGCTGGGGTCCCGGCGGCCACGACCTCGACTGGTACTGCACCGGGAACACCGAGGCGCACATCAGCGTCGAGGCCGTGTTCGAGTCCAGCAAGGTGGAGCTGCAGACACTGATGGGCGAGGCGGCGTACGAGGTGCTCGCGAAGCTCTGCCGCCAGCACCTGAACGCGGCACAGCCACTGCTGCCGCACCCCGCCTCGTCCTGAGCGACAGGCCCCCCGCCGGGGCATGGCAAACCGGGTGGGCCCAGAATGACAGGCATGCGCCTGGACCATCTTTCGTACGCAGCGGGGCCCGACGGCTTTCAAGCGACGGTGGACAGGTTGTCCGCCCTGCTCGGTATGGAGTTCGTCGACGGCGGGGTGCACCCGCGTTTCGGCACGGTGAACCACATCCTTCCGTTGGAAGGCGACCGCTACATCGAGGTCGTCGACGTGCTGGACCACCCGGCGTCCGACAAGGCGCCGTTCGGGCAGGCGGTCCGCGCCCGCAAGGAGCTGGGCGGCGGCTGGCTCGGCTGGGTGGTCGCCGTGCGCGACATGGAGCGGATGGAGAAGCGCCTCGGACGCGACGCCGTGCCCGGCAACCGGCACCGTCCCGACGGGGTCAACATCACCTGGCGGCAGATCGGCGTCAAAGGCCTGATCTCCGATCCCCAGCTGCCCTTCTTCATCCACTGGGACGACCTGGCCCAGCACCCGTCGGCCGGCGGCAAGGGCATCCGGCTGACCGCCCTGGAGATCGCCGGCGACCCGGCGCGCGTGACGGAGTGGATCGGCCACCCGGCCGACCACCTGCTGGACGACCTCGACGTGGCCTGGATCGGCCCGAACGGGCAGCCCGGTCTGGTCGCCGCGGTCTTCGAGACCCCGAACGGCACTGTCCGGATCTGACCGAACTCGCCTTGGAGGTCGCTCGGTGGTGTCCCGGCTCCTTGCCTTCGGCAATGATCCGGTGATCGCGGCCCAGCGTGCTGACGTTGTTCTCCAGGCCGGACGTTGCCGACGTACGGCGTCATCTGCCGGCGCAGGACGTGCTGTGGGCCGGTTCATCGGCGACCGACACGTCAGATTTGTCCATCGGGCGGGGTTGGCGAGATCATCGGCCCCTCCGAACGCGACCGAAAGCGAGACACCGAATGCGCCGCGCCCCGGCGACCGCCCTGGTCATCGCCCTCACCCTCACCACCGCAGGCTGCAGCGGCGACCAGGACGAGGCCCGCCCTGTCACCGCCTCGTCCACGCCGTCACCCCGCCCGAAGCCGGCCCCCGCGATCAGCGCCCGTGGAGCAGAGGCAGTGCTCAAGAAATACCTGCCCGCCATCAGCAAGGCGAACGCCAAGCTGGACCCGGCCCGGGCGGCGAAGGTGGAGACCGGGTCGGCGCTCAAGCTCCACACCGCGCAGTACCGCGTGTACCGCGAGAACGACCTTCTCTACCCGCCGGTCAAGTACGTCGGCGCGGTGGGCGCCTCACCGATGGTCAGCGGCTACCCCAAGTGGTTCTTCACCGCCGCGACCGACCGCGGCTCGCAACCGGCCACCCGAGACTTCCTGCTCTTCGTCCAAGAACGCAGCGGCGCCCCATGGCGCGTCACCTATGCGCCCTTCTCGAACACCGCCACCGGCCCGCTCGCACCCGGCGTCGACGTGGCCGACTTCCCCGCCGTGGTACGCGCCGATGACACCCGCCTGACAACCCCACCGAACAAGCTCGCCGCCGCGCTGGCCGGCGCCGTCACCCAAGGCAGCAAGAGCCCGCACGCCGACCGGTTCGCACCCGGCGACCTCTTCGACGAGGTACGCGCCAAGATCGCTGACAACCGCGAGGCCTACACCAGCAACCACTGGGCCGGCACCAGCCGCGCCGTGGACGCCAAGACCTCGGTCTATGCCGTGCGGACCAAGTCCGGTGGCGCGCTCGTCTGGTTCGGCCTCGACCTGCACCACGCCTACCGCAACAAGGGCGACACCACCATGATCTGGCAGACGGAATCCTCCGGCGACCTGCAGAAGGGCTTCGGGCTGCCGTCGGAGGTCGACACCTCGATCACTCGGCAGGAGCGCTACGAGCTCGTCGCCTACATTCCCCCGAAGGGCAAAGGGAAGATCCGCCTCATCGCGAGTCGCTGGTTCCCGCTGTCCGTCCGCGGAAGCTGATCCGAGCGCGACACCGCCCAAGGGGTCGCCGTACCTACAGACTTTCGAGCTCGACGAGCGAAGCCTCCAGGTGGATCAGCAGCCGCTGCAGGTGCGGGACGTTGTCGGGACACCCCATCAACCCGAAATGGAGCCCACGGTCGTAACTCGTGACGGTGATGTTGAGGGCCTGCCCGTTCACCACGACCGACGCCGGATAGAGGGCGAGCAGCTTCGAACGGTTCCAGTACAGCGACGTGTTCACCGGCCCCGGCACGTTCGAGATCACCAGGTTGTACGGCGGTGGCGTCCTGCCAGGCACCCCGGGCAGAACCCCGACGATGCCTGCCGCGCCGAGCCCGAGGGCGCCGAGCATCAAGTTCTGCACCGGGCTCAGCCGTGACAGCAAGGCCTTGCCACGTGCCATGGAGTCACGGACGCGCTGCAGCCGCACCACCGGATCCCGCTCGTCGGTCGCCAGGTCGCACAGCAACGTGGCCAGTGAGTTCCCCGCGCCGGCGTCCAAGGCTGTTCGCAGCGAGACCGGCACCATCGCCGTGAGCGCCTTGCCCGGCAGCGCGTCCTGCTCCACCAGATAGTTGCGCAAGGCACCGGCACACATCGCCAGCATGACATCGTTGATGGTCGCACCGGTGCTGGCCCGGACGGCATCGAGCCGCTGCATCGGCCAGGACTGGGCGGCGAACCGGCGAGCGGTCGTGACCGGTCCGTTGAGGATCGTCCGTGGTGCCCGGAACGCCATCGCGTGCTGATCTCCCCGTACCGCGTTGACGCCGCTGCGCAGGGCGAGCGGCGACTGGCCGGCCAGATCGCCCACCACCCGGCTGACCTCGGCGCCGGTCCGCCCGGCTGCGGTCAGCAGGTTGATCGGCCACAGACCGTGGGAGGTCGACGCCGTGGGGCCTGGCGAGTCGTGAGGCGATGCTGACGACCCGGATGACGCCTGGGTTCGGCTTCCCTCATCGCGGGCTGCCCGCGCCGAGGCCGCCAGGGACGGCACGCGCGGAGCCAGCTGCTCGGGCAGTGCGTAGGGGCCCGGCATGTCGGTGCGGCTCGGATCGGTGGCGAGTGTCGCCTCCATCCACCGCAAGGCGGTGACCCCGTCCATCATCGCGTGATGAACCTTGATGTAGATCGCGAACCGTCCACCCTCGACGCCATCGATCAGATGCAGCTCCCACAAGGGCCGGTGCGGATCCAGCCGCCTGCCCTGGATGGCTGAGGTGACTTCGAGCAGGTCGCGGATCCGTCCCGGCCGGGCCAGCACGGACAGCTGGACGTGATGCTCCAGCTCGACCGCGTCGTCGGGAACCCAGGACCAGTACCCCAGATCGGTGGGCCGATTGCTGATCCGCCGGCCGAACAGCGGGTGAATCGGTTGCTCGCGGAGCATGTCGCGATAAAGCCCGCCGACGTAGTCCGGGCCGGCGTCGGCCGGGAGCTCGAACAGCAGCAGGCCGCCGACATGCACCGGCTGCGCGAGCGACTCGCTGAACAGGAACAGCGCATCCAGCGGACCCACCACGGCCATCCGTTCACCCCGCCCACCGCCTCGGCCTGGCCCCAAACCCCGGACCGCCTCGCCCCATGCCCTTCCACCCCGAGCCTACGACGTGCGCCAGCTCTCCTGTCACCACCGCAAGTCGTGCGCCCCACCAGCAGACCCGGCGGCTCCCCAGCGACACCCACCGCGCAGCCCCTTACCCCTCCGCCCCCCCGGAATGCTGTGGACAACCTTCTGCCGATTCGTCGGTTCTGGTGCAGACTCGCCGCGTTGGGTGCCCCAGAGGCGACGAATCGCCGGAGGGTTTTCCACACAAGGAGGCTCAGCCTGCTGGGGCGCGGGGTCAGTCGAGGGGGCGGTGGGTCAGGCCTAAGGTGGTGATGCGGTTGAGGTGCGGCCTGAGCCGGTCGAGGAAGTCCTCGTACGAGGTCTTCGGCGAGCCCCAGGCGCGTTCGGAGAAGGCGCACAACCGCGGGAAGAGCATGTACCCGACCTGCGCGGGCCCTTCGATGTACTCGGTCCAGAGCTGGCACTGGGTGCCGACGATGCGGGCCGCCTCCTCATCGGTCAGCCCGGGCGGCACCACCTCGAAGTCGTACACCTTCTCGAGCGGGCTCGTGCCGCCGATGGCCAGCGGCTCGGTCGCGGGATCACCCTGGTAGTGGTCGAAGTAGAGCGTCTGGCTCGGCGCCATCACCACGTCGTGCCCGGCCTTCGCCGCCACCTCGCCGCGGTCCGGCCCACGCCAGGCCATGATCACGGCATCTCGGGGGCAGTCGGTCTCGACCATCTCGTCCCAGCCGACGAGCCGGCGGCCGTCCTCGGTCAGGACAGCGGACACCTGGGCGGTGAACCACCCCTGCAGTCGGCGCGCCTCGGTCAGGCCGAGCTCGTCCTGACGCTGCTGCGCGGCCGGCGACTCTCGCCACTGCTCGGCGGGGCACTCGTCACCGCCGAGGTGGATGTACGGCCCGGGGAAGATCTCGAGCACCTCGCGCAGCACCGTGCGGACGAAGTCGACGGTCGCCTCGGAGACGTTCAGCACGTGCTCGCTGATGCCCCAGACCCGGCGTACACCGACCGGCTGGTCCGGGTGGTTTCCCAGCTCCGGGTACGCGGCGATCGCGGCCTGCATGTGACCAGGCAGGTCGATCTCCGGTACGACGGTGATGCCGCGCGCCGCGGCGTACTCGACGATCTCGCGCAGGTCGTCCTTGGTGTAGAAGCCACCGTGCCGGCGACCGTCGTAGTCGAAGTCGGTCTGGCTCTCCGACATCCGGCCGATCATGGTCTCGGCACGCCAGGCACCGACCTCGGTGAGCTTGGGGTACGCGTCGATCTGCACCCGCCAGCCCTGGTCGTCGGTCAGGTGCAGGTGCAGGACGTTCATCCGGTGCAGCTCGAGCGCATCGACGAGCCGGAGGACGAACTCCTTGGGCAGGAAATGGCGCGCGACGTCCAGCATCATGCCGCGCCAGCCGAACCGCGGCGCGTCCGCGATGCGTACCGCGGGCACCGCGTGCGCACCCTCGGCCGAGCCGTCCGGAGCAGGTTCCGCGGCGTCCAGCAGTTGTGCGTACGTCTGCTCGGCGTAGCGCAGAGCTTCGTCGGACCCGGCGGAGAGACGCGCTCCCTCTGGTGTCACGTCGATGCGGTACTCGGTCGCGGGGAGGTTCTCCACCACCGTGCGGACGGCCTCGGCGACCGGGTCGGTGCTGATCCAGTGACCGGCCTCCCGGACCAGTTCGCGGGGAGCGGGGACGATCGCGATTCGTTCGGACATCCGGACTCCAGTCAAGGGGTCGATGACATGCGCCACGTCGCGGCGACCCTACCGGCGCAGACCACCCGCGACACAGGTCAGGTCCCACCCGCGCGGCGAGCCACGATCAGGTCGGCTACGGCTGTACGCCCTGGGGAAATCGACTTCCGGCCGGTTCGGCCCGGGTGAGAGGCTGGGCGGGTGACCGCCGCTGAAACCGCCCCGACCACCACCGCAGCCGATCTGCAGCGCGGCACACTCCGGGTGCTGGTGGTCAGCAACGTGCTCGGTGGTGTCGCGGTGGCGAGCGGCATCGCCGTCGCCGGACTGCTCGCGGAGAGCATCTCCGGCTCCACCTCGATGGCCGGGCTGGCCGCCACGTCGATGACGCTCGGCGCGGCGATCCTCGCCGTACCGCTGGCCAAGCTGGCGCGGGCGCGTGGTCGGCGGATCTCACTGACCGCGGGCTACCTCATCGCGCTGCTGGGCGCCTTGCTCAGCATCGTCGCGGCGCAGATCGACTCGCTGGCGCTGCTGCTCCTGGCCGGCTGCCTGTTCGGCAGCGGCTCCGCCACCAACCTTCAGGCCCGGTACGCCGCAACTGACGCGGCCGACCCCCGGCATGTCGCCCGTTCCCTGTCACTGGTCGTCTGGGCCACCACTATCGGGGTCGTCGTCGGGCCGAACCTGACCGGTGTCGGCGGCTCGGCCGGTACGGCGCTGGGCATCATCGCTCTGGCCGGTCCGTACCTGTTCTCGGTGGCGGCGTTCGCACTTGGTCTGGCCACGGTGTGGTTCGGTCTTCGCCGCCTGCACCAGGTCACCGGGAAGACGCGTGCACCGGTCGAGCGGCAGCCGCTGGCACAGACCTTCCGCCAGGTGATGGCGATCCCGCATGCCCGGCTCGGACTGGTCTCGATCGCCGTCGCGCATGCGGTCATGGTCGGCGTAATGTCGATGACATCGGTTCACCTGCGCCACCACGGAGCCTCGCTGACCATCGTCGGGTTCGTGATCAGCGGGCACGTGGCCGGCATGTACGCGCTGTCCCCGGTGATGGGCTGGCTCACGGACCGGATCGGGAGGGTGCCGACGATCGGTGTCGGCCTGGCGGTGCTGGCCGTGGCGATGACCGTGGCCGCCGCCGCTCCCGATGAGGCGCACGGCGTCACCGCGTTCGCGCTGGTGTTGCTGGGCCTCGGCTGGTCGGCCTGCTTGGTGGCGGGCTCGACCTTGGTCTCCCGGTCGGTGCCGGAGGACATCCGCACGTCCGCCCAGGGCCTGTCCGATCTGACCATGGGCGTCCTGGCGTCCATCGCCGGTACGGCGGCGGGCCCGGTCCTGGACCACCTCGGCTTCCACTGGCTGGCCATCTTGTGCGGCTTCCTGCTGATCCCGGTCGCCGCCTTGGCCACGGTGACCCGGGTGCCGCAGCCGGAAGTCGTGGATACCGTCGGCTGAGCCACGACACTGTCGGAGGACTCCGTTAGCGTGCGCTCCATGAGCGAGAACGTGACTCTCCGGGCGATCACCGATGCCGACCTGATGACACTGTTCGAGAGCTACCGGGATCCGGAGGCCTCGGCGATGGCGGGGGTCCCGATTCGCGAGCTGGACGAGTTCCTCGCGCACCGGGCGAAGACCGCGGCGGACCCGTCGGCGCGCAACCGCGCGATCGTCGCCGACGGCGAGCTTGCCGGCGACATCGTGAGCTGGGTCCAGGACGACGGCACCCGCAAGATCGGCTACTGGATCGACAAACGCTTCTGGGGTCGCGGCTTCGCCACGGCCGGGTTGCGGGCGTTCCTCATCGAGGTCACCGACCGGCCGCTGTATGCCGACGCCCTCAAGACCAACGCGGGCTCGATCCGGGTCCTGGAGAAGTGCGGCTTCCGGCGCCTCCGTGACGACGAGCTCGGTCCCGACCCGGACCCCGAGGAGTACAACCTGCGCCTGGACGACTAATCATTTGCCTTAAGCAACAAAAGTGACCGTGCGATGCCCGGGCCGGAACCCGAGGTTCTGGTAGAGCTTCCGCGCGACCGGGTAGCCGTCGTCGCCGCGGGGGCAGACTCGCGCCCGGGTCGCGCCGAGGTCACGCAGCGCCAGTAATGCGGCCAGGTTCACCGCGCGTGCCAGCCCCTGCCGCCGGTACGCCGGTGCGCAGCCCACAGGCTCGACCAGACCCACACCGTGGACATCGTCCAGCCAGACCAGGGCGGTCGCCACGAAGTCGCCGTCCGGGCCCTCGACCACCCAGTCAAGGTCGTGCCGGTAGGGCCACGAGGACATCACGGCACCCATGCTCTCGACCGACACCTTCGACGGGCCCCAGTCCGACCAGGCCGCACGGTGACCGGCGGCACGCCTGTCCACCTCGTCCGGCCGGACGTGCCGCACGGTGAAACCGGCGGGGACCGAAGCCGGCTCGAGGTTGTCCAACGACAGGTCGTGGTGCGTGAAGAACGGCGCCTGGTCGTCCGGTCGGTAACCGGCCTCCTCCAAAGCCGAGACCAGGTGCGGTTCCGTCTCCAGCACGGCACAGCTCAGCCTGTCGGCACCGGCAACCCGGCGGAACCAGTCGAGCACCTCGGCCGCCAGCTCCGGGCGCGCGGGATCGACGACCAGCGAGAGGTGATCCGGAAGCTCGGCCCAGCCCCACGCGACAAGCTCGCCTTCCTCCTCCCAGAAGGAAGTCCGCCAGGTCGGCCCACGACCGGGGACGGCGTTGCGCTGCCAAGCGAGGTCACCGATGTGCAGCCGGGACTCGGGCGTCCAGGTCCGCTGGATCAACCCCTGCATCGCACGCAGATCAGAGGGTCTGGAGTAGTCACGGCGTCGCACGAGGACCTCCCGGCAGCAGAACGCGAACGGCACAGCATGGTCTACGCCGGCCGGAGGCTCAACCGGAATTCGCGGTCAGCTCGCGCTGGCCACCGCAGCGTCGGCCCTTGGCGCCGCGGTACCGATCGGCCGCCGGATAGGCTTCGGAACATGGCAGTGCGGGGACGGCATTGATGGCGCGGGTCGCGGACGGAGGCATCCCCAGCCCCAACATCTGGCACCACCCGGCGACGTACGAGCTGGAGAACCTCGCGGTCGACCCCGACGGCGTGATCGAGCCGGCGATGCGATCGATCCGGGACTGGGCCGGCGCGGACGTGCTCGACATCGGCTGCGGGACCGGGTACCACTTGCCGATGTTCGCCGCCACCGCCGCCTCGGTGGTGGGTGTCGAGCCGCACGGCGGACTGGCCCGCGCGGCGAGGCGGCGTACCCGGCACCTCCACAACGTCGAGGTACGGCAGGGGACGGCGCAACGGCTGCCGGTCTCGGACGCGTCGGTGGACGTGATGCACGCGCGGTGGGCGTACTTCTTCGGTCCGGGGTGCGAGCCCGGGCTGGCCGAGCTCGATCGGGTGATGCGGCGCGGCGGGACCGCGTTCGTGATCGACAACGACGCGGGCCGGTCCACCTTCGGCGGCTGGTTCGCCGAGGCGTATCCGATGATCAAGGCGCCTGAGGTGGAGCGGTTCTGGACCTCCCGCGGCTGGCAGCGCACCCGGCTGGACATGGGCTGGCGGTTCGAGAGCCGGGCGGACTTCGAGGCGGTGGTGCGGATCGAGTTCACCCCGGAGGCGGCCGAGCGGATCGTCGCGAGCCATCGCGGCACGGAGGTCGACTACGCCGTCAACCTGTGGAGCCGACACTTCTGACTCCTGCGGTGAACCGTCCGAACACATAGGGTCATGAACCGGAGGTTCCGTCCGCGCGCGGAAGTGCCTCCGACCACGACCCTGGCTGAGGACGAGGATCGCGTCTGGAGGCGCCACGCCGGCATGGAGGGACTGCTGCTCGAACGGGTGCCGGTGCCCGGTGTGCCCGCACGGGTCCGGGTCGAGATCGGCGAACAGCGGTCCCTGGTCGTTCCCGACTCCTTCGCGGCGCGCCGCCTCGCGGACCTGATCAGCGGCCTGGAGCAGCAACCGCCCGGCGTGACCGTCAAGACCGGCGGTGCGGTGCGGCTGGTGCCCGCGGAGGGCGGTCTGCTGCCGCATCTGACGGTGCTCGGCAACGTGGTCCACGGCCACACCGTGACGCACCGGGTGACTCGCCGCGCAGCTGCCGCGGAGAGTCGCGTGACCGCGTCCCGCTGCGGGCTCGAGGACGTGCTGCACCGCTACCCGCACGAGATCACGCCTGGGCGCAGGCGGCTGGCCGGCGTGGCTCGGGCGCTGCGAGCACATCCCGCGGTGATCGTGCTCGAGGACGCGCCCGGCCTGCCGACCTGGAGCTCGTTGCTACGCCTCGATCAGAACCCCGAGCTGTGGTCGACGGCGATCCTCCTCATCACGACCGACGACTCTCGTGCGAGCGGCTTCCGCCATGCCGAGTAGCCGTCGAGCGTTCCTGGGCGCGGCGACGACGCTCGTACTGACCGGTTGCAGCGGTACGGCTGACGTCCTGGGCCTGCGGCGGAGCGTCAGGATCGCCGTCAGCTGGAGCGGCCCGGAGCTGCGCGAGTTCCAGCGCGTGCTCGACGGGCTCGGCCGGCTCGACTACACGGTCGACGTGATCCCCCTCGGCGACGACATCTCCACCGCGTTCGGCTCCCGGTCGGCCAGGCGGCCGGACATCGTGATGTTGCCGCAGCCGGGACTGGTCGGCCGTCACCGGCGAGATCTCGAGGCGATGCCGGGCGACCTGGCGGACCAGGGCCGGGCCCGGCTCTGGGACGAGCTGCTGGTGCATGACGGCACGACGTACGGGTTGCCGTTCAAGACGGCGCACAAGTCGGCGGTGTGGTACCGGCCGGCCGTGTTCTCCCGGCTCGGACTGCGACCGCCTCGGAGCTGGAGCCAATGGCTGGCGCTGAACCGGTCATTGTCGATGGCGGGAGTCCGACCGCTGTCGCTCGCCGCGGGCGATGGGTGGGTGCTGACCGACTTCCTGGAGAACACCCTGCTGGCCTCGTCGCCGTCGACGTACCGTGCTCTGGCGAGGGCTGAGCATCCAAGACCGTCAGAGCGGCCCGAGGTGGCCGCGGCGCTGCACCTGCTGGGCTCCATGTGGTCCGCACCGGGTGCGCTGGCCGGCGGTGTGGAACGGTCGTTGGTCCAGCAGTTCCCGGACGCCGTCGTCGAGGTGTTCGGGCATCGACGGGCCGCGATGGTCCCTGCATCGGACTTCGCCGAGCCGGTGGTGCACTCGTTCGCCGCGGACCCGGCCGACATCGGGCTGTTCACCTTCCCGCCGATCAGCCCGGGCGGAGCCGCGCCTGTGGTGGTCGGCGGCGATGTGATGGTCCTCCCGCGGCCGGCCACCGACGAGGCTCGTGACCTGGTGCGCCGCCTCGCCGCGCCGGCCGCGGCGGATCCGTGGATCGCGGCCGGCGGGTTCCTCGCCGACGGCCGCACCAGCGGCTACTCCCCCGAGCTGACCCGGCTGGCCGACCAGTTGGTGACCCCGGGCACTTCGGTCGAGTTCGACCTCTCCGACCGGCTCGGACGGCTCGGTGGCAGCGATGGCCTGTGGCGGGTCCTGACCGACTTCCTGGTCCGGATCAGCGACCGCGGCAACGAGGTCCTGCCGGCAGCGGTGGACCGAGCGATGTCCGACCTGAAGAAGCTGGAGGGCTGATGGCCCTGCGGAGCAACGGCTTGCTGCTGGAGGTCGTCGGTCGTGAGATCAGCGGCCGGCCGGTTCCCGGCAAGCCGCGCCGGCCCGCCGGTCCGTATCTGCTCGGCCTCCCCGCCCTGCTGTTGAGCAGTCTCCTGCTCGTGCCGATCGCGATCACCTTCGTGACGGCGTTCCGCACCGGCGACGGCTGGGGCGTGGGGAACTTCGCCGTGATGCGCGACCCGGCCGCATTGCATGCCGTTGGCAACAGTCTGGCCTGGATCGCCGTCGCGCTCGGCCTGGTGGTGCTGGGATTCCTGCTCGCGCTGGTGAGCTACCGGCTGCCCGGCCTGTCGTCCATCCTGCAACCCGCGCTGGTGATTCCGTTCGCGGTCTCGGTGCTGGTGTCGGGAGCGACGTTCCGGCTGATCTTCGACCCGGCACCCGAGCGCGGCACGGTCACGGCGGCGTGGTCGAGGCTGTTCGGCACCAGCCCGGTCTGGCTGGGGCCGGGGCTGTTCTGGCTGGTGCTCGTCTCCGCGTTCGGCTGGACCTGGCTCGGGTACGTCGTGTCACTGTTCCGCGCCGGGCTGGATGCCATCCCTGACGACGTCACCCGAACCGTAGCCGCCGAAGGTGTGACGGGCTGGCGGCGGCTGCTCGCCCTGGAACTGCCCGTGCTGCGACCGATCAGCGGCGTGGTCACGCTCACGCTGGTGATCGCCGCCGTCCGGGTGTTCGACCTCATCTTGATCGTGGTGCCCGGGCCGATGCAGCGGGACGCGGACGTGCTGGGCCTCAACTGGTGGCGAGCGACCAGCGCCGGCGAGGACGAGGGCCGGACCGCCGCGCTCGGCCTGGTGCTGTTCGCCATCGTGGCCGCCGTGGCCGTCATCGGGGTCCGTGGGCTACGCCGCCGCCGGTGGGCCATGCCGGTCGCCGTGGTACCACCGGACCCGGCACTGCGGCGTCCGGAGCCGAGCAAGCGGATCCGCCGGGTCGGTTGGACGATCGGTTTCGCCGTCAGCCTGTTCTGGATCTTCCCGGCGGTCGTGCTGGTTGGTACTGCCTTGCATTCTCCGCGCGAGGCCGGCTTGCGCGGTTGGTGGTCGTCCAGCGGGCTTGGGTTGGACTCGTTCGCCGCGGCGGCCAATGCGGGACTCCTGCGAGCGCTCTCCTCGACAGTGCTGATCTCGGTGGTCGCAACCGTCGTACTGCTGGTCGTCGCCGTGCCGACTGCGTACCTGGTGGCGTGGGGCGGGCTGCCGCAATGGCTCGGGCGAGTGGTCACCTCTGCCTTCGTCGTCCTTGCCGTGACGCCGGTGCAGATGTACGCCGCTCCGCTCCGGGACGCCATCGGTACGGCGGGCCTGGCCGGCTCACGAGTGGCGTTGGCTCTGGTGCACGCGGCAGCAGGTCTGCCGTTTGCCGTGCTGCTCCTGCGTTCTGCGTTCGCGTCGGCATCGTCTGTGCTGGTCACCGAAGCTCTGCAGGGCCCGGCGCGACAAAGCGCCGTACTGGCGACCGTGCAACGGACGTATCGGCCCGCACTGGTTGCGGTGGCTGTCCTGGAGTTCGCGCTGGTGTGGAACGACTTCATCGTTGGGTTCCTGATCAGCGGCTCGGGAACGACTCCGTTGTCGTTGGTGCTCTGGGGCGAGGCTCGACAGTTCTCCACCTCGGCCGGGACCGTGGCTGCAGCGGCTGTGGTCGCCTCTGTGCTGCCTGCGGTGCTGATGCTGTCCTGCTGGCCGACCGTGGTACGCGGCCTGACCGTTGGGAGCAAACCATGACGGAAGGGCAGGTGGAAGGACCCCCTCGCCGACCCAGGCGGGAGGACGACCGGCGGCGCGGTGACATCCTGGGCATCAGCGCGGTCGCCTCAGGTCTGCTGTCCGGGCTCGCGGGTGACAAGCTGTCGCAGAGCCTCGACGAGGGCGGCTGGATCAGCGTCGTCGGCTTCAGCCTGACAGTCGGCTTCGCCCTGATCTGGGCGATCATCAATGCCCCGCTCGGCCTGCGTCGGTACCGCCGCTGGCGCAGCGGCCGCAGTGTCGAGTACGAGCCGGGCGCGTTGCGTGCGGCAGCAGAGCAAGCCGAGCAGTGGCTTGTCTCGCTCGGCTCGGCCGCGGGTGGAATGGCTGCGGCCGAGTGGTATGAGCTCAACGAGCCGAGACTGCGGGATCTCCTGATGACGGAACTCCCGACAGAGGATGCGGCCGACGACCTAGCGCGCATCTGTGACGCACTCGAGGCCTGGTACGTGCGCAAGCGGCAGCCTGCAGACCTCCTGGAGCTGAGTGAGTACCTGACCGCGCTGGCGGATGGTTGCGGCCGTCGCGATCTGGCAGAACTTGCCGCGGCCCGAGCCGCGACGGCGTACCGACTGATGGGTGATCTGGAAGCTGCCAGTACCCGGCTGGGCATCTCAGACAACGTTGCTCCGGCCCGGCGCGGGCATAGCCGCACCGCTGCGGCACTGGCCATGCGTCGTCAGGTCGAGCGGGCTTTGCTGCACCTTGCGAGGGCGGAGAAGGCACGAGCGGGGAACGACCGTGAGGAAGCCGTCCTGAACGCCCGCGACCGGCTCGACGATGCCCGACTCAGCAGACCGGGGCCTGACCTCGCCGCCGAGGTCGCGATCCACATCGATCTCGCCATCGTGCACCTGCACCAGCAAGACCCCGAGTCGGCCTTGGACCAGCTGCGACCCGCGGCTGCCCGGGCTGCTGCCGCCGGCGATGCGAGCGGCCACGCCCATGCGCTGGAGCTCACCGGCGTGGCTGCGTGGATGCAGGAGAACCCACGCGAGGCCAAGGGATGGTGGCGGCACGCCGAACACCTCTACGCGGAGATCGACGAGCGCGAGGGCCGGGCGCGGTGCCTGCAGCACCTCGGCTCGGCGGAGATCGCGGCCGGGCGACCCGGGAAGGCCCGTGAACTGCTGGAGCTGAGTGCCCTGCTACGGGGCGGAGCCGATGGGCATCCAGTGCTGGCGACCTACCTGGAGGCCGCAACGGAGGCGGACGCCGAGGCAGGTGGGACGGACGAGGAGCCGGGTTCGCCCGGCAACTGGTTGCAGCGGCTTCGCCGACGAGATCGGGGCTGGCCAAGTCTGGGGTGGCCGGGCCCTCGAAGGCCGCGGCCGCGTTGGCGGGGCCTGCGCGGGCGAGCGCTGCGCGGGTCGCGGTGGCGGGCTCCACCGTCGGGTTGACGGGGCTTGTCGGCGGTGTCGCCTAGGTTGTCGGACATGGTGAAGGCAGCGGGGCAGACCAGGACCAGGAACGCCAAGTCGGCGTTCGCCTGCGCGGAGTGCGGCTGGACGACGGCGCGCTGGATCGGGCGCTGCGGCGAGTGCCAGGCGTGGGGCACGGTCGCCGAGGTCGGTGCGCCGAGGGCCGCCCGGGTCACCGCCGGTCCGGTGTCCTCCCCCGCGATGCCGATCGCCAAGGTGTCGGCTGTCGAGGCCGAGTCGCGACCGACCGGCATCGGGGAGCTGGACCGCGTCCTCGGCGGTGGCGTGGTGCCGGGCGCGGTGATCCTGCTCGCCGGTGAGCCGGGTGTCGGCAAGTCGACGCTGCTGCTCGAGGTCGCCGCGCAGTCCGCCCGCGGCGGCAACCGCACCCTCTACGTGTCCGGCGAGGAGTCCGCGGCCCAGGTCCGGCTGCGCGCCGGCCGGACAGACGCGCTGGTGGACGAGCTCTTCCTCGCGGCCGAGACCGACCTGTCCGCGGTGGTCGGGCAGGTCGACGCGGTCGAGCCGACGTTCCTCGTGATCGACTCCGTGCAGACGATGGCGCACCCCGAGGTGGACGGTGCGCCCGGCGGTGTCACCCAGGTCCGTGAGGTGACCGGCGCCCTGGTCCGGCTGGCGAAGGAGCGCAACATCGCCGTCGTGCTGGTCGGCCACGTGACCAAGGACGGCGCCATCGCAGGTCCCCGGATGCTGGAGCACCTGGTGGACGTCGTGCTCGCGTTCGACGGCGACCGGCACTCGGGTTTCCGGATGGTGCGCGCGACGAAGAACCGCTTCGGCCCGTCCGACGAGGTCGGCTGCTTCGACATGGTGGACACCGGCATCGTCGAGGTCAGCGACCCGACCGGCCTGTTCGTGTCCGAGCACGCCGAGCCGGTCGCGGGCACCTGCGTGACGGTGATGATGGAGGGCCGCCGTCCGTTGCTCGCCGAGGTGCAGGCCCTGGTCGGCCCGTCCGCCGCCCCTCAGCCGCGCCGCACGACCTCCGGGCTGGAGTCCAGCCGGGTCGCGATGGTGCTGGCCGTGCTGGGCAACCGCGCCGGCCTCAAGCTGTCGGACATGGAGGTGTACGTCGCGACCGTGGGCGGGGTGAAGATCACCGAGCCGGTGGCGGATCTCGGGGTCGCGATCGCCGTCGCCTCCTCCGTGATGGACCGGCCGATCCACCCGGGGCTGGTCGCGATCGGCGAGGTCGGGCTCGCGGGCGAGGTCCGCCGCGTGGGTGGTCTGGAGAAGCGGCTGGCCGAGGCGGCCCGGCTCGGGTTCACCAAGGCGATCGTGCCGGCCGACACCCCGAACCGGGGCAAGGAGCTCAAGGCGATGGACATGCAGGCGAAGTACGGGCTGAAGGTGTTCGCCGCCGGCGACATCCGCAGCGCCCTGCTGGCGGCTGGTATCACGGGCTGAACCAGGCCCGCTGGACCCGCGCCGGGGCCGGGTACGGTTGGCTCGGTCCCCACCTGCGGAGGAGCAACAGCCAGATGACCGGTTCCAGAGTCGTAGCCCTCGGCCACTACCAGCCGGAGCGGGTGCTCACCAACGCCGAGCTCGCCACCATGGTGGACACCAACGACGAGTGGATCCAGAGCCGCGTCGGCATCCGCGAACGCCGGATCGCCGCCCCCGACGAGCAGGTCGACGAGATGGCCGCGCGAGCCGCGGAGAAGGCCGTCGCCAACGCGGGTCTCGACGTCGCCGAGATCGACCTGGTCGTGGTCGCCACCTGCACGGCGCTGGACCGGTCGCCCAACATCGCGGCCCGGGTGGCCGCCCGGCTCGGGCTGGGCAACCCCGCCACCTTGGACGTGAACACCGCCTGCTCCGGGTTCTGCCACGCGCTGGCGACGGCCGACCACGCGATCCGAGCGGGCGCGGCGAGCAAGGCGCTGGTGATCGGCGTGGAGAAGCTCAGCGACTTCACCGACTGGACCGACCGCAGCACCTGCGTGCTGATCGGCGACGGCGCCGGCGCGGCCGTGGTGGTGGCCGCCGACGAGCCCGAGATCGGCCCGGTCGTGTGGGGCTCGGTGCCGGAGATGTCGGATGCGGTCCGGATCGAGGGGCGCGACGGCACCTTCGAGCAGGAGGGGCAGAGCGTCTTCCGGTGGACCACCACCCAACTGCCGGTGATCGCCAGGCAGATCTGCGAGCAGGGCGGCGTGCCTCCCGAGGAGCTCGGCGGCGTGGTGTTGCACCAGGCGAACCTGCGCATCATCGACCCGCTCGCCAAGCGCCTCGGCGCGGTCAACGCGGTGATCGCTCGCGACGTCGTCGAGTCCGGCAACACCTCGGCGGCCAGCATCCCGATCGCGTTGTCCAAGCTGATCGAGAGGCGTGAGATCCCCGCCGGCGCCCCGGTGCTGCTGTTCGGTTTCGGTGGCGGCCTGTCCTACGCCGGCCAGATCATCCGCTGCCCCTGAGCTTCACCCGTCCTGCTCGTGGTGTTCCCCGACCGGTTCTGAGCGGGGCGGTCACAAGGCGCGCCCAGGCCGCATAGACTCAGGGATCGTGGCCTCGAATTCCGACAAGAACCGCACCGGCGCACGGATGCGCGCGACTCTCGCCGCCGTGGCGCCCGGTACCGAACTGCGCGAGGGCCTGGAACGAATCCTGCGAGGCCGCACCGGCGCCCTCCTGGTGCTCGGCCAGGACAAGACGGTCGACGCGATCTCGACCGGCGGCTTCGAGATCGACGTGGAGTTCTCCGCCACCGGTCTGCGCGAGCTGAGCAAGATGGACGGCGCGATCATCTTGGACCGGGACATGAGCCGGATGCTTCGAGCCGCCGTGCACCTGATGCCGGACCCGTCCATCCACACCGAGGAGACCGGCACCCGGCACCGCACCGCCGACCGGGTCGCGCGCCAGACCGGCTTCCCGGTCATCTCGGTGTCGCAGTCGATGCACATCATCGCCTTGTACGTCGACGACCAGCGCTACGTGCTGGAGGACTCCGGCGCGATCCTGTCCCGCGCGAACCAGGCCCTGGCCACCCTGGAGCGCTACAAGCTGCGTCTCGACGAGGTGTCCGGCACCCTGTCCGCGCTGGAGATCGAGGACCTCGTCACCGTGCGCGACGTGGCCGCCGTGGCCCAGCGCCTCGAGATGGTCCGCCGGATCGCGACCGAGATCGACGGGTACGTCGTCGAGCTCGGAACCGACGGCCGCCTCCTCACCCTCCAGCTGAACGAGCTCGTCGCGGGCGTCGCCGGCGAGCGTGAGCTCGTGGTGCGGGACTACCTGCCCGCGGCCACGGGCCGACGCGCCAAGACCGCCGACGACGTGCTGCTGGAGCTGGACGCGGTCAGCCCCGCCGACCTGCTGGACATCGGCCAGGTCGCCCGGGCGCTGCAGCTGGGTGGTGCCGAGCAGCTCGACGCCGCCGTGACGCCGCGTGGCTATCGGCTGCTCGCCAAGGTTCCCCGCCTGCCGGGTGCCGTCATCGACCGGTTGATCGATCACTTCGGCCACCTGCAGAAGCTGCTCGCCGCCAGTATCGACGACCTCCAGACGGTCGACGGCGTCGGCGAGAACCGCGCCCGTACGGTCCGCGAGGGCCTGTCCCGCTTGGCCGAGTCCAGCATCCTCGAGCGCTACGTCTGACCGCAGATCCGCCGTGGCCGCACCGCGAGGGGATGTGAAGCCGCAGGTACGGCCCTGGCCCGCGCTGTGGGCCCTGGTCCTCGGCTTCTTCATGATCCTGGTCGACTCCACCATCGTCTCGGTGGCGACACCGGCGATCATCGCGGAGCTGAGCGCGGATGTCGGCACCGTCGTCTGGGTGACCAGCGCCTACCTCCTCGCCTATGCCGTACCGCTGCTCATCACTGGGCGGCTCGGGGACAGGGTCGGGCCGAAGAGGATCTACCTGGGCGGGCTGGCGCTGTTCACGCTCGCCTCGGTGTGGTGCGGCCTGACCGGCACGGTCGGGCAACTGATCATCGCCCGGGTGTTCCAGGGTCTCGGCGCCGCGATGATGACGCCGCAGACGATGGCCGTGATCACCCGGATCTTCCCGGCGAACGAGCGCGGCCGGGCGATGAGCCTGTGGGGCGCGACCGCCGGGGTGGCGACGCTCGTCGGACCGATCCTGGGCGGCGTGCTGGTCGACAGCCTGGGCTGGGAGTGGATCTTCTTCGTGAACGCGCCGGTCGGGGTGATCGGCTTCGTGCTGGCCTGGCGGCTGGTGCCGGACCTGGAGACCCACCAGCACCGGTTCGACCTGATCGGCGTGGCGCTGAGCTCGATCGGTCTGTTCTGCCTGGTGTTCGGCATCCAGGAGGGCCAGAAGTACGACTGGGGCACGATCGCCGGTCCGATCTCGGTGTGGTCGCTGATCATCACCGGGCTGGTGGTGATCGCGATCTTCCTGGTCTGGCAGTCGCGCAACCCGGCCGAACCGCTGCTGCCGTTGACGCTGTTCAAGGACCGCAACTTCTCGCTGGCGAACACGGCGATCACCACGGTCGGGTTCGCCATCACCGCGATGGCCTTCCCGCTGATGCTGTACGCGCAGACTGTCCGCGGCTTGAGCCCGACCAGGGCCGCCCTGCTGCTGGTACCGATGGCGGTCATCTCGGGCGTGCTGGCGCCCTTCGTCGGTAGGCTGACCGACCGGGCCAACCCCCGCTTCATCGCGGGGTTCGGCCTGCTGTGCTGCTCGGTGTCGCTGTTCTGGCTCGGCCGGGTGATGGAGCCCGACCTGCCGATCTGGCAACTGTTGCTGCCGATCGCCTTGCTGGGCGTCGCCAACGGCTTCATGTGGGCTCCGATCGGCAGTACGGCGACCAGGAACCTGCCGATGCATCAGGCCGGGGCGGGCGCGGGTGTGTACAACACCACCCGCCAGGTCGGTGCGGTGCTCGGCAGCGCAGCCATCGCCGTCCTGATGGAATCCCGCCTGGCGGCCAACCTGCCATCGATGCCGGGCGGGGCGGCCGCTACGGAGGGTGGCTTCGGCAAACTGCCGGAGGCCTTTCGCCAGGGGTTCAGCGACTCGATGGCCCAGTCGCTGATGCTGCCGGCCGCCGTCTTGCTGATCGGGTTGGTGGCGGCGCTGTTGTTCAGCCGGCCCGCCTACCTCCAGCAGGCCGACGCGGCGGCGAAGGTCGAGGCGGGCGGCTCTAGGTGATCCGGAACGCCTGCTCGACCGAGGCCCGGCCGTCGAAGACGGCCTTGGCCACATAGGTGCCGGGCTTGGCCAGCGGTTGACCCGGCAGACAGCCCGGCCCGGAGCGGCGGCCGTTCCACGCCACCGTGCTGGTGGATTCTTTGCCTTCGGCAAGGATCATGGTGGCCCTCGAGATGGCCTGTTCGCAGTGTGAGGTCGTCCAGATCTGGTCGTTGCCCGACGTGATGGTGACCGACAGCCGGGTCGGGTCGATCGTGGCCGTGCACTCGCCGCGGAGCGCACTGAGCCGGACGGCCAGGTTGAGGGTTCCGCCGGAGGCGATTGTCCGGGTCGCCGGCAGCACCGTGATCCGGATGTCCCCGCCGTCGCACCCGGTGTCCTTCGGCGTCGTCGTCTGCTTCGAGGACTCGGCAGATCCCGACGCCTGGGGGGTGGTGGTCGGCGTGGACGGCGCCGCGGTCGTCGCTCCGGGGGTCCGCGGGGTCTGGTCCGGCGTACTGGCCGCGGAGCTCTTCGGATCGCCGCCGTCGAAGAGGTTCAGCAGCACCACCACGAGCACCCCCAGGACGGCGAGCAGGAGCACCCGGCGTACCCAGTAGACGCTGGCGGGCAGATGCCCGACTGGACGGAGCAAGCTGCTCATGGACACCTCCAGCACTCAACGAGCCCCGACTTCGCACCCTAATGTCAGGATTGTGCTCGCCATGTCCGACTCGCCGCGCCCGCCCGCATCGACCCCAGCATCGGTTCTGCACGCTCCGGTGCTGCAGTGGTACGCCGAGAACGCCCGACCGCTGCCCTGGCGCGAGCCCGGCGCAAGCGCCTGGGCCGTCATGGTCAGCGAGTTCATGTTGCAGCAGACGCCGGTCGCCCGGGTGCTTCCGGCGTACGAGGTCTGGCTGGAGCGCTGGCCCGAGCCGGTCGACCTCGCGGCCGAACCGCCCGGTGAGGCGGTCCGGGCGTGGGGCCGGCTGGGCTACCCACGCCGCGCGCTGCGGCTCCACTCGGCAGCCCGGACCATCGTCGAACGGCACGACGGGGTGGTTCCCGACGACCACGCCGCCCTGCTGGCGCTGCCCGGGGTGGGGACCTACACCGCCGCGGCGATCGCGTCGTTCGCCTTCGGCCAGCGGCATGCCGTCGTCGACACCAACGTCCGCCGGGTGTTCGCACGGGCTCTCACCGGCGCGGCCCAGCCGGGGACCACCGCCACGGCCGCCGACCTGCGGCTGGCGGTCTCAGCCCTGCCCGATGATGCGCCGACCGCGGCCACTTGGGCGGTGGCGACGATGGAGCTCGGCGCCCTGGTCTGCACCGCGCGCACACCACGTTGTACTGACTGCCCGATCCGCGGTCACTGCGCATGGAGCCTCGCCGGCAGCCCCCCGTACGACGGCCCGCCGCGTCGCGGCCAGAGCTACGAAGGCACCGACCGGCAGGTGCGCGGCCGCCTGCTGGCCGTCCTCCGCGCGGCCGCCGGGCCGGTTCCGAAGTCCGACCTCGACGCGTGCTGGCCGGACCCGGTGCAGCGCGAGCGAGCGCTCGACGGGCTCGTCGCGGACGGTCTGGTCGATCCGTTGCCGCGGGCCCGCTACCGCCTCCCGGCCTGACCGCCACCCCGCTGTCTCCTGCGGAACTCAGCGCCATTTCTCAGCAGAAGCTGGCCCCGCCACCGCATTCAGCCATGGCCCGACACATTTCCTCCCCCGGCCGCCGCCGCCCCGCCCTCCCCTGCGACGATCGGTCCGAATCCGCCCTCGCGGGGCCGCTTCCCGAGGGACCGGTCGGCCAATTGCGTACTGAATTCCTGCCATCGTGCCGGCCGAATTGTCGCGGCGCCGCGGAATACCGCCGAGTCCGTGGCGGGAAGAAACCTGGGCTCATGGGCCGGCTCCGGGCATGCCGAAAGCCGCCTTGTCGCGTCGGGATCGCGCGACCGTGGCGGTGCACAGGACGAACGTGCCGGCGCCGGCCCGGGCTGTCGCACTCGGGCCGGCCTCAGCGAGTCGTTCAGTTCTTCTTGCTGCCGTTCGCGGCTGCTTCCGCGTCGTCCTCGGCCAGCAGGTCCAGCGGCATCGTCGGGCTGCCGGACAACGTGGCCAGCATCTGCCGGACGTTGGTCAGCTGCGCGTTGATGCTGTCGCGGCGCTGCGTCGCGGCGGCGAGCTCACGCTCGGACTCGGCGCGGATCCGCTCGGACTTGTCCTTGGCGGCGGCGACGATCTCCTGCGCCTGACGGTTCGCGTCGGCCAGCTGCTGCTGGGCGAGACGATCCGCCTCGGACCGGGCCCGGTCCGCCTCGCGCTGCACCTGGGTCGCACGGTCGGTGACCGCCGCCAGCTGCTGCTCGGCCAGCGCCGTCCGGGCGGCGAACTCCTGCTCGACCTTGCCCCGGCGCTCGGCCAGGGTCGTCTCGAAGGCGGCCGCGGCCTGGGCGGACTTGGCCCGCTCCTGCTCGTACAACGCCTGGGCCTCGCTGCGGCGCGCGGTGGCGTCGCGCTCGGCCTCGTCGCGCATGTCGTCGGCCTGGGTCCGGGCCTCCTCGAGGATGCGGGCCGCCTCGGCGTCCACCTCGCTCTTCCAGTCCAGGGAGTACTGCTCGGCCTCCTTGCGGACCTTCTTCGCGTGGGCCTCGGCGTCGGCGACGATCGCCTGCGCGTCGGTCCGGGCCCGGGTGACCAGATCGCGCGCCTCATCGTCGGCGAGCGAGAGGATCTTGGCGACCCGCTCCCCGAACTCGGTGAAGGTCGGCGTCTTGTCCCGGCTCTCCTCCTGGGCGGAGACCACGGCGGACTCGGCGGCGTCAACACGGCCCTGCAGGTCCTGAACGTGCCGCTGCAGCTGCTCGGACTGCTGCTGCAGTGCGGTCAGCGAAGTGGTCAGCTCACGGACGTGCTGGTCCACCTGGGCAGGCTCGTAGCCACGCAAGACGGTGCGGAACGGGGTTGGGGCTTCGGTGCTCATGTCTTCTGATGCTCACTTCGGTGGGTGGGTGGATCACACATTGTCACTGACAAGGATCTGACTGTCACGTCGTCATCCTGATTCCCCCGTGGAACCCTCGGTACCGGACATTCCACCATCCGGGCGGAAGCCAGGTAGAGCGAGTGCCTCGATCACACCCGAAAGCTGCGTGAGCTCCTTGGTGATCTCGTCACGGCGCTGGTTGAGCGCAGCGACTCTCGCCTCGGCGTCGGCGAGAAACTTTCGGGCCTGCGCGCGCAGGTCGTCGGCGTGCTCACGGGCCTGGGCCTCGAACTGCTGGGCGTCCGCCCGGGCTCTGCGGATCAGCTCGTGCGACTGGCGCTGCGCCTCGGCCAGGTCCTTGGCGGCGCGCTCCCGCAGCACCTGCGTGCTGGCCTGGGCCTCGGCCTCCCGCCGGGTGGCACGGGCGACGATCTCCTTCGCCTCGGCCTCGGCGGTCGCCCGCAGCTTGTCGGCCGCGGCCTGGGCCTGGGCGCGCACCTTGTCCGCCTCCGCGCCGGCGCCGGCCACTGCGGCCTCCGCCCGCGCGGTCAGCTCGGCGTTCTCCTTGGCGATCGCGGCCTGGGTCTCCTTGAGCCGGCTGGTGGTGCGGCCGACCACCCGGCGCAGGTGGGCTCGTTTGCGCCGCGCCAGCTCGACCACCTCGGCGGCCGCCTTGTCCCGGATACTCCGGGCCTCGGTCTCGGCCGCGGCGAGCAGCTCGTCCACGGCCTGTCGGCTCCAGGCCGTCTGCTCCGCCGCAGCGGCGAGCTGACCCTCTACGGACTTGTTCGCCTCGTCGATGATCCGCTGTGCCTGGCCTGAGGCATTCCGACGATCCGCCTCGATGCTGTCCTTGACCAGCTGGGCCTGCGCCCGCGCGTCCGCCATCAGCCGCTCGTTGGCCTGCTCGGCCTCGGCCTTCTGCCGTGCGAGCTCCTCGACCATCTCGGCCCTCAGGCGATCCACCTCGATCGAGATCGCGGCAAGCCGGGCCCGCTCGGTCTCCTCCAGCTCTGCCATGCGGCGTTCCAGCTCGGCGCGGTTCTCACCACGGAGCCGCTCGATCTCGGCGTGCGCCTCGGCGATCTCCGCCCGGGCACGCTCGCGGGCCGCGTCCGCCTCGCGCTCGGCGGCTCCTCGCAGCTCCTTGGCCTCGGCCTCGGCACGGGTGATCAGCTCGGCCTCGGTCCGGACCGCCGCCTGCGAGACCAGCGCCGCCTGCTCGCCCGCGTCGGCGACCAGCTGCTGGGCCTCCCGGCCGGCGGCCTCGATGGCCAGCTGGGCACTCTCGCGAGCCTCCTGGGCCTCCAGGTGGAGGTCCTCGGCCTCGACCCGCAACTGAGCGGCCTCTCTCTGGGCCTGGGTGCGATACCGCTCCGCCCAAGCCCCGGACTCGTCCCGGACGCGATCGGCCTCCGCCAAGGACTGGCTGCGCACCCGCTCGGCAGTCGCGATCGCCTCGTCCCGGATCTGCACAGCCTCGGCCGCTGCCTCCGTCCGGAGCCGCTCAGCCGCCTCCTCGGCCTCGGACCGGAGCCGGTCGGCGGTCTCCTCAGCCTCCAACCGGAGCCGGACAGCCTCCTGCTCGGCGTCGGAGAGCAAGCGCTCCGCGGCCGCGGTGGCGTCGGCGCGCAGCTTCTGGGCGGCGGTCTCGGCCTCGCTCCTGAGCCGTGCGGCCTCGGCGCGGAGCCGGTCAGCCTCCTCACGGGCGGTGTCGTTCTCGTACTCGGCCTGCTCCCGCAGGGTGTCCGCGATCCGCTGTGCCCGCTCCAGCACGCCACCGGCTTGCCGCACGCCAAAGGAACCGGCGTCGGGGACCGGTTCCTGAGTCAGTGGCAGACGCGGTGCGTCCATGCGACGAGATGATTCCACCTCCGCCCCCCTCTCCGACAGTCCGGGTCCACTTGCGTACAGCACGCTTTGACAACAAGCCGAGAGGTCAAGCCGGTAACTTCGCTCCATACCGCTGCGCGATCTTCCCACCGAATCGGTGCCTGGGGCGGCCTTGCTCCGGACGGCAGGGGTCCGGCACCGCGCCCGCTCCCGTGCGGCGACGGTGGTGCGCGGTGGCCTCTAACGGCGCTGACGATCACCCGGCAGAGGGAACGGCGCCACTCCACAGACCGAGGCACGGCCGCAACGCGTCCGCAAGCGTGGATCGAATCCACGACAGCCGGAGGAACGCATGAGCACGACCGCCCGCCCCGCCACTACACCTGTCACGAGGTCTGATCGTCTCTCGCTGCTGGTCGCCGGGCTGTCCCTCTTGTACGGCGCCCTGGGAGTCTGCTGGCTCCTGGGGGCCGACTGGTACCCGTTCGGCCCGGTACCTCCCGATGGCGACAAGCTCTCGCTGCTGTCGTACCTACCCGAGCAGGTCGGGGCAGGCCTGCTGGCTGTGCTCGGCTTCCTCGGCGTACCGGCGGCCGTGGGTCATTGTCGGACTGAGTGGAGCCCCTCCGTGTACCGACCGCTGCTGGCCTTCACCGCCGTCGAAGCGGTCGTGTTCGGGCTCCTCGCGCCGAGCGTCATCGTGGTGATGGTCACCGGCTATCTGCTGGTCCTGGTCGGGCTGCCGCTCGCAGCTGTCCTGCTGGCCGTCGGCGCCCTCCGGCAAAGCACTACCCGGTGGGTGCTGGCCGGCCTGGTGGTGATGGTCGCGGGTCCGGATGTCACGATCGGGCTGTTCGACCGGGATGCGTTCCAGCAGCTCGCGGAGGGGCTCGCAACGGTGCCGGCCAAGGTCGGGCTCGGGCCGCTCTTGGTGTTCGGCGCCTTCCTCCTGGGTGGTGGCTGGGCGGCGCTCGGTGTCCGAGCCCTGCGGCCTGCTGCGGAGGGCCTGGCTGCTACCGCACCCGGTGCCGGCCCCCTCTGACCTGGACTCCCAGCCGGGGCTCCGGGGTTCCGTTCGTCGCGGGCCGGGCAGTGCCCCTCCGGGCCGCGGTGGGACTGGCCACGGCCGCCTACTACTGCCGCCGGCGCGGGCAGTGCGAGGTCTGTGTCCGGGCCTGACAAGGCCGAGGGCCCCGCGGACGATGTGTCCACGGGGCCCTCCGTCGGGTCGGTCAGGCCTCAGGTGTCCTGCAGGCCCGATGACGTGCCGCCGGCGATCTCGGTCAGCGCGAGATCCGGCGCCGGCGCCTTCTGGGTGCCGGTGAAGGTGAAGATCTCCGGCGTGCCGTCCTCGTTGACGGAGCCTTCCGGCGCCACGTCCACGAGCACGATCTGGCCCGGCCGGAGCTCACCGAACAGGATCTTCTCGGCGAGCAGGTCCTCGACGTCGCGCTGGAGGGCGCGACGCAGCGGGCGGGCGCCGAGGACCGGGTCGAAGCCACGGTCGGCGACCAGCTGCTTCGCCGCCGGGGTGAGCTCGATGCCCATGTCCTTGTCCTTCAGCCGCTCCTCCACCTGCGCGACCATCAGGTCGACGATCCGGACGATCTCGTCCTTCAGCAGCTGGTGGAAGACCACGATCTCGTCGACGCGGTTCAAGAACTCGGGGCGGAAGTGCTGCTTGAGCTCCTCGGCCACCTTCGCCTTCATCTTCTCGTACGACCCCGACGAGTCGCCCGCCTGGCTGAAGCCGAGGCTGACCGCCTTGGCGATGTCGCGGGTACCGAGGTTCGTGGTCATGATGATGACGGTGTTCTTGAAGTCGACCACGCGGCCCTGCGCGTCGGTCAGGCGACCCTCGTCCAGGATCTGCAGCAGCGAGTTGAAGATGTCCGGGTGGGCCTTCTCCACCTCGTCGAACAGCACCACGCTGAACGGCTTGCGGCGAACCTTCTCGGTGAGCTGGCCGCCCTCCTCGTAGCCGACGTAGCCGGGCGGGGAGCCGAACAGCCGGGAGGCCGTGTGCTTCTCCGAGTACTCCGACATGTCGAGGCTGATCAGCGCGCTCTCGTCGCCGAACAGGAACTCGGTCAGCGCCTTCGACAGCTCGGTCTTACCGACGCCGGACGGCCCGGCGAAGATGAACGAGCCGCTCGGCCGCTTCGGGTCCTTCAGGCCCGCACGGGTCCGCCGGATCGACCGCGACAGCGCCCTGACCGCGTCCTCCTGGCCGATGTAGCGCTTGGCCAGCTCCTCCTCCATCTTCAGCAGCCGTGAGGACTCCTCCTCGGTCAGCTTGAAGACCGGGATGCCGGTGGCGGTGCTCAGCACCTCCGCGATCAGCTCCTCGTCGACCTCGGCGACGACATCCATGTCGCCGGCCTTCCACTGCTTCTCGCGCTCGGCCTTCGCGTTGATGAGCTTCTTCTCGTCGTCGCGCAGGCCGGCGGCCCGCTCGAAGTCCTGAGCGTCGATCGCCGACTCCTTCTCCCGGCGCACGTTCGCGATCTTCTCGTCGAACTCGCGCAGGTCCGGCGGCGCGGTCATCCGGCGGATCCGCAGCCGCGAGCCCGCCTCGTCGATCAGGTCGATGGCCTTGTCCGGCAGGAACCGGTCCGAGATGTACCGGTCGGCCATCTGCGCCGACGCGACCAGCGCCGGGTCGGTGATGGTCACCCGGTGGTGCGCCTCGTAGCGGTCCCGCAGGCCCTTGAGGATCTCGATCGTGTGCGCGATCGAGGGCTCGGCGACCTGGATCGGCTGGAACCGGCGCTCCAGCGCGGCGTCCTTCTCGACGTACTTGCGGTACTCGTCGAGGGTGGTGGCACCGATGGTCTGCAGCTCGCCGCGGGCCAGCATCGGCTTCAGGATGCTCGCCGCGTCGATCGCGCCCTCGGCCGCGCCGGCCCCGACCAGGGTGTGGATCTCGTCGATGAACAACACGATGTCGCCGCGGGTGCGGATCTCCTTGAGCACCTTCTTCAGGCGCTCCTCGAAGTCACCGCGGTAGCGCGACCCGGCCACCAGCGCACCGAGGTCGAGCGTGTAGATCTGCTTGTCCTTCAGGGTCTCGGGCACGTCGCCCCGCACGATCGCCTGGGCCAGGCCCTCGACGATGGCGGTCTTGCCGACACCCGGCTCACCGATCAGGACCGGGTTGTTCTTGGTCCGCCGAGACAGCACCTGCATGACCCGCTCGATCTCCTTCTCGCGCCCGATCACCGGGTCGAGCTTGGACTCGCGGGCGGCCTGGGTGAGGTTCCGGCCGAACTGGTCGAGCACCAGGGAGCTGCTGGGCGCACCCTCGGTGGGCGCGCCGGCGGTCGCCGTCTCCTTGCCCTGGTAGCCGCTCAGCAGCTGGATGACCTGCTGGCGGACCTTGTTCAGGTCCGCGCCGAGCTTGACCAGGACCTGCGCGGCGACACCCTCACCCTCGCGGATGAGGCCGAGCAGGATGTGCTCGGTGCCGATGTAGTTGTGGCCCAGTTGCAGGGCCTCACGCAGGGAGAGCTCCAGTCCCTTCTTGGCGCGAGGGGTGAACGGGATGTGACCCGAGGGCGCCTGCTGGCCCTGGCCGATGATCTCCTCGACCTGGGCGCGCACGGCCTCCAGCGAGATGTCGAGGGACTCCAGCGCCTTGGCGGCGACGCCCTCGCCCTCGTGGATGAGCCCGAGCAGGATGTGCTCGGTGCCGATGTAGTTGTGGTTGAGGAGGCGTGCCTCCTCCTGTGCCAGCACCACCACACGGCGGGCCCGGTCTGTAAAGCGCTCGAACAAGTTCCTGCCTCCCAATCAGCGGGATTCGTGGGGCGAGTGTACCGCCCGCCCCCGCTTCCCCGGTCGGCAACCGGGACCAGTTCATGAACCGGACACCGAAGGCTCCGGCCGGTGCTGGGTTC
>DASTVQ010000069.1:0-21921 GCA_035759015.1 Kribbella sp. | reverse complement strand
GGGTTGGGTCGCCTCCAGCAGGAAGAGCCGCCACGGACCACCCGCCACGGACCAGCCGCCCGTCCGCCCCCCCCCCGACCCCCGACCGGGCCGGCACCACCCCGCCAGTCGGTCCACAGTTGGTGACAACCTTCCCGCGATTCGTCGGCTCTGGTGCGCCCAGTGCACATGCAGCCGACAAGGCGGCCACTTCCGTGCCGGGTTACCGCCGACATCTCCTCGTACCGGTTGCCGCCTGGGCACCTCGCACCCGGTTGCCGCCGGCGACCCCTCGTGCCGATTGCCGCCCGGGCACACCTCGCACCCGGTTGCCGCCGGCGTCCCCTCGCACCCGGTTGCCGCCCGGCACACCTCGCACCCGGTTGCCGCGCGCGACCCCTCGTACGGCTGGGTCGCCCACTGCGGTTGGCCTTCCGCCGCCTGCGCACGCAGAAGTCGGTCGCCAAGGACGCGGCCGCCTGCGCGGAGCGACCCGCGCGGACCTACGTATGCATGGACGACGGCGTCTCGCGTCGAGGCCAGACCCGGGCGGCAACGCGAGACGCGTCGGGGAGGCAGTACGGCCGGGTCGCGGAGGCCGTACGACCGGGTCAAGGAGGCCGTACGGACGGGTCGGGGAGGCAGTACGGATTGTCGGGAGGCCGTACGGATGGGCCGGGGGTACGGGGGAGCAGTCCAGTTGTGGGAGGGTGGACTTATGTGGCGGGCGACGGATCTGGATCCGGCGGACGGGACCAAGACCGAGCAGGTCGAGGCGTTGGTGCTGCGGCGGATCGAGCGGGGAGACCTTTCCATCGGCTCGCGGCTACCGTCCGAGCGCGTGCTGGCGGACCGGCTGGGCCTCAGTCGCGTCACTGTCGTACGGGCGCTCGACCAGCTTCGGGCCGACGGCGTACTGGAGACCAGGCGTGGTTCGGGCACCCATGTGCGCCCGCTGGAACGGTTGCTCGACCCCATCGCCCCGGCATCGACCGTGAGCGCAGGCGATCAGCCGCTGCTCGACCTCAGGTTCGCCACCACAGCCGCTCCGCACGACGTGGCGGAGGTGTGCGCGCAGGTCGTGAGCGGCGGACTCCCGCAGGCGATGGGTGGAGACGGGCCGCCGCCCGGCGGTTCGCTCGAGCTGCGCACGGCCCTGGCCGAGCGCCTCACCCTCGAAGGGGTCCCTACCGAGCCGGGCCAGCTGACTCTCACGGTCGGCGCGGCCGCCGGGCTCAATGCGGCGCTCGCTGGGCTCGATCTCGGACCGGGCGTCGCCATCACCGAGTCGCCGACGTACCCGGCGGCTTTCGACTTGCTGCGACGCCACCGGCTCGATGTGGTGGGTTGGCCGGCCGGCGTCTGGGACACGGACCAGCTGGTGCACCTCTGCCGCCGGCACAAGCCCAGGCTGATCTACCTGCAGGCGGACAACCACAACCCGACCGGCCTCAGCCTGCCCGCGGATCGGCGGGCCGCGGTGGTCGAGATCGCCCGCCGGTACGACGCTGCGCTGATCAGCGACGAGACCCTCCGGCCCTTGTGGCTGTCGAACGCCGAGCAGTCCGAGCCGCTCAGCCGATACCCGCGGACAGTGAGCGTCGGATCCCTGAGCAAGACCGTGTGGGGCGGGTTGCGGGTCGGCTGGGTGCGGACGGGGCGGCAGCTGCGGCGCCGGATCAACACCTCCGCCCAGCTGAGCATCACCTCACCAAGCGCGTTGGACGACTTGCTGGCACAGGCGATCCTGGACCGCCTGGACCGGATCGTCGCCCGGCGGAGGACCCGGCTGCGGGCCAACCTCGCGGCGCTCGAAGCCGGCCTGCGGACCCTCGACGGTGTTGCCTGGCCGTCGCCTACGGGCGGTATGACGCTCTGGCTGGAGCTGACCGAGGTGCGGGCTCGCCGGGTGCTGGAGACCGCTCGGGAGCAGGGCCTGCTGCTCGGGGCCGGCGACCTGTTCACCCCGGACGGCGCCGACCGGCGTCACATCCGGATCCCCTTCACGGCACCGCCGGACACCCTGCGGCTGGTCGTCGCCCGGCTGGGTCAAGCGCTAGCTCAGTCCAGTTGATCTCAAGTGGACTGAACTTCAGCTCATCCGGCGGCCTACCCTGGATCAGTGCCCAGCCACGATCAGGAGGACGTAGTGACCGAGACCCAGAACACCCCGCAGACCGGAACGGCGAAGGTCAAGCGCGGTATGGCGGAGATGCTCAAGGGCGGCGTGATCATGGACGTCGTGACGCCGGAGCAGGCCAGGATCGCCGAGGACGCCGGGGCGGTCGCGGTGATGGCGCTGGAGCGGGTGCCGGCCGACATCCGCGCCCAGGGCGGCGTCTCCCGGATGAGCGACCCGGACATGATCGACTCGATCATCGCGCAGGTCTCCATCCCGGTGATGGCCAAGGCCCGGATCGGCCACTTCGTCGAGGCCCAGGTGCTGCAGAGCCTCGGGGTCGACTACATCGACGAGTCCGAGGTGCTGACGCCGGCCGACTACGCGAACCACATCGACAAGTGGCAGTTCACCGTGCCCTTCGTCTGTGGCGCGACCAACCTGGGCGAGGCGCTGCGCCGGATCACCGAGGGCGCGGCGATGATCCGCTCCAAGGGCGAGGCCGGCACCGGCGACGTCTCCAACGCGACCACCCACATGCGCCAGATCCGGCAGGAGCTCCGCCGGCTGCAGAACCTGCCCGAGGACGAGCTGTACGTCGCGGCCAAGGAGCTGCAGGCGCCGTACGAGTTGGTCAAGGAGGTCGCCCAGACCGGGAAGCTCCCGGTCGTGCTGTTCACCGCGGGCGGCATCGCCACGCCGGCCGACGCCGCGATGATGATGCAGCTCGGCGCCGAGGGCGTGTTCGTCGGCTCGGGCATCTTCAAGTCCGGCAACCCGGCCCAGCGCGCCGAGGCGATCGTGAAGGCGACGACGTTCTACGACGACCCGGACGTGGTCGCCAAGGTGTCCCGCGGGCTGGGTGAGGCGATGGTCGGCATCAACGTCGACGAGATCCCGCAGTCGCACCGACTCGCCGAGCGCGGCTGGTGACGAACGCGGTCAACGACCGGACGGCCAGGGAGCTGCGGGGACTCGCCCGCGTCCTGGTCCGTTCCGGGTACGCCGACCAGGCGCAGGTGACCGCCGCCCTGACCGACGCCGTGCGGGAGGACGCGCCCGGTGCGGACCCGGCCGAGCTGGTCCCGGCCTTGATCGAAGGGGCCGCGGCCGGCCTGCGGGCTGACGCCGCGGGTTGGCCGGAGCAGACCGACACCGACCGCTTGGACGCCGTACTGGACGAGCTGGAGTCTCGCGGGCTCGTCGTCGTCCGGTACTGCACCGACCACCACGACGCGCGCAAGGCGCTGGAGGCGGTGCCGGGGAGCAAGGGCGTCGTGTTCTTCACCGACACGGACGTCTGGCACGCGGTCGACTTCGGCATGCTCGAGCTGAAGCTGTGGCACCCGGACACGGCGAACGTGGCACCGGGGGAGCCGCTGCTGGAGGAAGTGCTCGCGCTGCTGCGTGAGCACGATCTGCCCGCGGTGTTCGACGAGGGCCGGATCGAGACCACGCTGACCTGGCAGCGCCGTACGTCCTGGGTCTGACCAGACGAAGTCCGTACCGATCGACGTAGGAGAAGGAGTGAAGGCATGACCCGTCCGGTGGTGGGCGTGTTCGCCCTGCAGGGCAACGTGCGCGAGCACCTCGCGATGCTCACCCAGGTCGGCGTCGAGGCCCGGCCGGTACGACGTCCGTCCGAGCTGGCGGCCGTCGACGGGCTGGTGCTGCCCGGCGGCGAGTCGACCACGATGGACAAGCTGGCCCGGTCCTTCGAGCTGTTCGAGCCGCTGCAGAAGCGGATCGCGGACGGCATGCCGACGTTCGGCACGTGCGCCGGGATGATCATGCTGGCGAACGAGATCACCGGCGGGATCGAGGGCCAGGAGACGCTCGGCGGGCTCGACGTGACCGTACGCCGCAACGCCTTCGGCCGTCAGGTGGACTCCTTCGAGGCGGATCTGGACTTCGCCGCCCTCGACACGCCGTACCACGCGGTCTTCATCCGGGCGCCCTGGGTGGAACGGGTCGGCGGTGGCGTCGAGGTGCTGGCGACCGTCGGCGACGGCCCGGCCGCGGGTAGGATCGTCGCGGTTCGCCAAGATCGGCTGCTCGCCACGTCGTTCCATCCGGAGATGACTCCGGATCCGCGACTGCACGGCTACTTCGCCGAGATGGTGCGTGGCCACCAAGTCAGTCAGCTGCGGTAGGAAGGGTTGGGTTCGCGATGTCAGGCCACTCCAAATGGGCCACCACGAAGCACAAGAAGGCCGTCATCGACGCGAGGCGCGGCAAGCTCTTCGCCAAGCTGATCAAGAACATCGAGGTGGCCGCCCGCACCGGCGGCGGTGACCCGGCCGGCAACCCGACCCTGTACGACGCCATCCAGAAGGCGAAGAAGTCGTCGGTCCCGAACGACAACATCGACCGCGCGGTCAAGCGCGGCTCGGGCGCCGAGGCGGGTGGCGCGGACTGGCAGTCGATCACCTACGAGGGCTACGGCCCGAACGGTGTCGCGATGCTGGTCGAGTGCCTGACCGACAACCGCAACCGGGCGGCGGCCGACGTGCGGACCGCGATGACCCGAAACGGCGGTTCGCTGGCCGACCCGAACAGCGTGGCCTACCTGTTCAACCGCAAGGGCGTCATCGTGCTGGCGAAGGAGCAGGACGGCCGCACCCTGTCCGAGGACGACGTGATGGAGGCCGTGCTCGAGGCGGGTGCCGACGAGGTGAACGACCTGGGCGAGTCGTTCGAGGTGATCAGCGAGGCGGGCGACCTGGTCGCGGTCCGGACGGCGCTGCAGGACGCGGGTATCGACTACGAGTCGGCCGACGCGTCCTTCGTGCCGTCGATGACGGTCGAGCTGGACGCCGAGGGCGCCGGGAAGATCTTCCGCCTCATCGACGCCCTGGAAGACAGCGACGACGTGCAGAACGTCTACGCCAACTTCGACGTCTCCGACGAGATCATGGAGCAGGTCGGCTGACCCGCCCGTGATATTCGCGGTCACGGGACACTGATCCGTCGTAGGGTCAGGGCCGTGACCGATGCCTTCCGTTTCGTCGACATCACCCCTGACCACCTCGACGCGGTGATCCGCGTCCGGTCCCGGTCGTTCGGGCCGCTGGCCGCCTCCGATCGCGAGGCGTGGGTCAAGGACGCGCTCGAGTTCATCGCGGACGGCCGCTACTTCGGCGTCCTCGACGGTGACGAGGTGGTGGCCGCCGCCCGGCTCTGGGACTTCCAGCAGTGGTGGGCCGGACGCCAGGTGCCGATGGCCGGGGTGGCCGGTGTCGTCGTCTCCCCGGAGTACCGCGGCCGCGGAGTCGGCAGCCGCCTGATGCGCGGCGTTCTGGAGCGCAGCCATGAGAAGGGCTTCCCCCTGACGGCCCTGTACCCGGCGACCGTGGTCATCTACCGCCACCTCGGGTACGAGTACGGCGGCGGACGGTACAGGTTCTCCTTCCCCGCCGCAGACCTGCGGCAACTCGGTGGGAAGGAAGTGAGCATCCGTCGGGCCGGCGCGGACGACGCGGCGCGCTTCCTCGAGCTGGTGACGCACGCGCACTCCACCGGCCGGACCAGCGGTCTACTGGGCTGGCCGGAGTCGAAGGTGGCCGAGTGGCTCGGCGACGACGACAACTTCGCCTACCTGGCTGAGGACGGCTTTGTCGTCTACACCTGGGACGGCTCGGACTTACGCGTCGACGAGATCGTCGCGGGCTCCGAAGCCACCGCCCGGGCGTTGTGGGCCACAGTCGGCTCCGGATCGTCCATCGCCCGCACTGTCCACGCGTACGTCGCCCCGCACGACCCGGTGCACCTCCTACTCGGCCATGAGGCGGACAAGCACGCACAGCTCCAGCGCTGGATGCTCCGGTTGGTGGACGCGCCGGCTGCCTTCGAGGGCCGCGGCTGGTCTCCCGCGGTGTCGCTGGAGGTCGACCTGGAGATCGACGACGCAGAGCTGCCGGGCAACACCGGGCGGTGGCGGTTGTCGGTCGCCGGTGGTGCGGGACGGCTCACGCCGTCAAATGACTCCGGTCCGGCCCTGCGGGTCGGTGCTCGCGGCCTCGCCGCCCTTTACGCCGGCACGCCGCTGCCCACCCTCCGAACAGCCGCCCTGGCCGCCGGTGGATCCACCGAGGACGACGCCCTGCTCGACGCGGCCTTCGCGGGTTCAGCGCCGTACATGCTCGACTACTTCTGAGTCCGGTTCTAAGACTCCGCTAAGCTTTGCCGCCCTACGCTGAGCCCTCCCCAGACCGGCTACAGGAGGCGCTCCTCGATGTTCGACACGATCAATGGCCTGCCGATCCATCCGCTCGTCGTCCATGCTGTCGTGGTGTTGCTGCCGCTCTCGATCCTGGGCGTGCTGGCGCTGGTGATCCGCCCGGCCTGGCGATCGCGGTACGGCGTCCTCGTCGCGGGTTGCACGCTCGTCGCGACGCTGCTGATCCCGGTGGCGACGTCGAGCGGCGAGTCCCTCGAGAGGCACGTCGGCAACCCGGGCGAGCACGCCGAGCTGGGGGACCAGCTTCTCTGGTTCGCCATCCCGCTCCTGATCGCCGCGGTCGCACTTGTCCTGGTCGAGCGGGGCTATGCCGGCCGGCTGGCTCGCCCTCAGGTCGTCAGTGCGGCGGTCTCGGTGGTCGCGGTCGTCTCAGCCGTCGCCGCCGGGGTCCAGGTCTACCGCGTCGGTGATTCCGGGGCACGAGCCGCCTGGGGCAGCCAGGTGTCCGGGCAAGCTCACGGCCGGTAGTTCCGTACCTCCAGCGCACCGCGGCGCGTCTCCGGGCCACACCGGCCGCCTGCCGTTAGGGTGTCGAACAAACGTTCGGAGGTGGTCCATGCGCGTGCTCGGAGTCGACCCGGGACTGACCCGGTGCGGCCTCGGCGTCGTCGAGGGCACCCCCGGGCGGCCGCCGAAGCTGGTCGCCGTCGGGGTGATCCGCACTCCGGCCGAGCTGGACGTGGCCCAGCGCCTGGTCCGGATCGAGGCGGGCATCGACGAGTGGATCACCGAGCACCGGCCCGACGCGGTGGCGGTGGAGCGGGTGTTCGCCCAGCAGAATGTACGAACGGTGATGGGGACGGCGCAGGCGTCCGGGGTGGCGATGGTGGTCGCCGCCCGGCGCGGACTGTCGGTGGCGCTGCACACCCCCAGTGAGGTCAAGGCGGCGGTGACCGGCTCCGGTCGCGCCGACAAGGAGCAGGTGACGACGATGGTGACGCGCATTCTGAAGCTGTCCGAGCGACCCAGCCCGGCCGACGCGGCCGATGCGCTGGCGCTGGCGATCTGCCAGGTCTGGCGTGGCGGGGTGACCAACAGGCTGCAGGCCGCCGTACTGGCCCAGGCCACGGCGCGGGGAGGCCGGCGGTGATCGCCTTCGTGCGGGGCCCGGTCGCCGCGATCGGGGTCGACAGCTGTGTGATCGAGGTCGGCGGGGTCGGGCTGCAGCTGTACTGCCACCCCGGCACGCTGGCCGGTCTGCGTCTCGGCCAGGAGGCGCGCGTGGCCACGTCGATGGTGGTGCGCGAGGACTCGCTGACCTTGTACGGGTTCGCCGATGACGACGAGAAGGCCCTGTTCGAGCTGTTGCAGACCGCCTCCGGGGTCGGTCCGCGACTGGCGCAGGCGGCCCTCGCCGTCCTCAGCCCGGACCAGCTCCGGCAGGCGGTCGCGAGCGAGGACCTGGCCATGCTGGTGAAGGTGCCCGGCATCGGCAAGAAGGGCGCTCAGCGGATCGTGCTGGAGCTGAAGGACAAGATCGGCGCGCCGTCGAAGGCCGTGACCGGCAGGCCGCCACGGGCGAGCGAGGCGTGGCGGGAGCAGGTGCACGCCGGTCTGGTCGGTCTCGGCTGGTCCGCGAAGGACGCGGAGGACGCGGTCATCGCCGTGTCACCGCTGGCCGCCGACGTGGCGGAGCCGTCGGTGCCGGACCTGCTGCGGGCCGCGCTACGGGCGCTGTCGAAGGCCTGATCCGTGGACGACAACAACGTCAGGCCGCTGGTCTCCGCGGACGCGGTGGACCTCGAGGAGCGCAAGATCGAGTCGGCCCTGCGGCCCCGCACGCTGGCGGAGTTCGGCGGGCAACGCCGGGTCAGCGAGCAGCTGGAGCTGGTGCTGCACGCCGCCCGCGGCCGGAACCGCGCGCCGGACCACGTGCTGCTGTCCGGGCCGCCTGGACTGGGCAAGACCACGCTCGCGATGATCATCGCCAGCGAGCTGTCCGCGCCGCTGAGGGTGACGAGCGGTCCGGCCATCCAGCACGCGGGCGACCTGGCGGCCATCCTGTCCGGGCTCGGCGAGGGCGAGGTGCTCTTCCTCGACGAGATCCACCGGATGTCCAGGCCAGCGGAGGAACTGCTCTACATGGCGATGGAGGACTTCCGCGTCGACGTCATCGTCGGGAAGGGGCCGGGCGCGACCGCGATCCCGCTGGAGATCCCGCCGTTCACGCTGGTCGGTGCCACCACCCGCGCGGGCCTGCTGCCCGGCCCGCTGCGGGACCGCTTCGGCTTCACCGGGCACCTGGAGTTCTACGACGCGGCGGAGCTGGAGAAGATCGTCAACCGGTCCGCGGCCCTGCTCGAGGTCGACATCACCCCGGAGGCGGCGGTCGAGATCGCGTCCAGGTCGCGCGGCACACCGCGGATCGCCAACCGGCTGCTGCGTCGGGTCCGCGACTACGCCGAGGTGCGTGCCGACGGCATCGTCACGCTCGCGCTGTCCAAGGCCGCGCTGGAGCTGTACGAGGTGGACAGGATGGGGCTGGACCGGCTCGACCGGTCGGTGCTGGACGCTTTGTGCCGGCGGTTCGGCGGGGGACCGGTCGGCCTTTCCACCCTGGCGGTTGCGGTCGGCGAAGAACGTGAGACGGTAGAAGAGGTGGCCGAGCCCTTCCTGGTCCGGAGCGGTTACCTCGCCCGTACGCCGCGTGGCAGGGTGGCCACTCCGGCGGCCTGGCGGCATCTCGGGCTAGCCGTACCGAAGGGCGCGACGTTCGCGGACACGCTCTTCGACACGGAAGACGAATAAGGGACGAGTAACTCAAACGTGACCGACGGTCATGCGGCACTTGTTGCCACCCAGGGTTAGACTCCCCGGTGGCCTGACCACAGGTCACCCCGCTGCGACCTGTGCGCTCCGAGCAGAGCGTGCCGGGCGCCCGTACTCAACGAAGGATTTTGAGTCCCGATGGTAATGATCGCCGCACCGATGGCCTCCTCCGGTGGCTCGGGCATAACGCTCCTGCTCCCGCTGATCCTGATCGTCGGCATGATCTGGTTCATGAGCCGCACCCAGCGCAAGCAGCGTGCGAGGCAGGCGCAGACCGTCGCCGCGCTCGTGCCCGGCACCCGGGTGATCACCACCAGTGGCCAGCTCGGCACGGTCGAGGAGGTCGACGACGAGTACGTCACCCTCGAGATCGCCGACGGTGTCTCGGTGCAGTTCGTCAAGCAGGCGATCGGCCGGGTGCTGCCCGACGAGGTCGACGAGTACGAGGAGGAAGAGGACCTCGAGGACGAGGACCTCGAGGACGTCGAGGACGAGGCCGACGAGTCCGTCCAGGACGCGATGGGCGACAAGCCGAGGGCGGCCCGCGACAAGGTGGACGACAGGCCCACCCTCCCGCCCACGCACACCGAGAACTGATCCCTCGCCCGACGGCGTACGGCGCCCATCGGCGTCCAGTAGCGCAAGGAAGAATCTGACGTGGCAACGACGACGACACCCCGCCCCGGGCGGCTCCTGATCGTCCTGGCGGTCATCCTGGTCCTGCTCTACGGGATCATGGCGATCACCCAGACCTGGAAGCCCAAGCTCGGGTTGGACCTGCGCGGTGGCACCACCATCACGCTGACGGCCAAGACCACGACCGGCAACGGCGCGGTCACCGCGGACAAGTTGTCCGAGGCCAAGAACATCATCGCCCAGCGGGTCAACGGCGCGGGCGTCGGCGAGGCCGAGATCACCACGGCCGGCAGCAACCACATCACCGTTGCCGTGCCGGGCGCGAACCAGGACAGCCTGGTCCGCCAGGTCGGCCAGACCGCGCTGCTGTACTTCCGGATCGTCTACGACGCACAGGCCGGCGCGCCCGTGCCGACTCCGACGACCACCCCGAGCGGTACGCCGTCGAGCAAGCCGTCGTCCACCCCGACGGCCAAGCCGAGCGCGACGGTCACGCCGTCCGGCACGGCGACCACGACGCCGAAGGGCCGGGCCTGGAGCAGCGTGCTGGCCGACGCGAGCCCGACCCCGACGCCGTCCGCCCCCGCGAGCACCCCGGCCACGCCCACTGCGAGCACGCCCGCGCCGGCCAACGGTGACCCGCTGGCATGGCAGCCCGATGCCGCTACGCAGGCGGCGTTCGCGGCGTACACGTGCGGCAAGAAGCCGACCGAGGACGACCCGAACAAGCCGCTGATCACCTGCGACCGGGACGGCACCAGCAAGTACCTGCTCGGTCCGGCCATCCTCAGGGGCACGGACCTCTCGGACGCCTTCGCCGCGATCCCGCAGCAGGGCCTGCAGTGGCAGGTGAACCTGAAGTTCACCGGTGAGGGCGGCGACAAGTTCCTCAAGGCCACCACCGCGATCTCGCAGCGCCCGCAGGGGCAGAACCTGTTCGCGATCGTGCTCGACGGCGAGGTCATCTCCTCGCCCAGCGTCCAGAACCCGATCCCCGGCGGCGAGGCGCAGATCACCGGCTCGTTCAGCGAGTCCGAGGCCCGCGACCTGGCCAACGTGCTGAAGTACGGCGCCCTGCCGTTGTCGTTCGACATCTCCGAGGTGTCGACCGTCTCGCCGCAGCTCGGCGGCGACCAGTTGTCCGCCGGCATCACGGCCGGCATCATCGGCCTGGCTCTGGTCATCCTGTTCTCGTTCCTGTACTACCGGGGCCTGGGCATCGTGGTGGTGATGTCGCTGACCGTGGCGGCCGCCCTCACGTACGCGTCCGTGGTCCTGCTGGGCAAGTCGATCGGCTTCACCCTGACCCTCGCCGGTATCGCCGGCCTGATCGTGGCGATCGGCATCACGGCGGACTCGTTCGTCATCTACTTCGAACGACTCCGTGACGAGGTTCGGGAGGGCCGCAGCCTGCGCTCGTCGGTCGAGACCGGCTGGGCCCGCGCGAAACACACGATCATCGCCGCGGACTCGATCTCGCTGCTCGCGGCGATCGTGCTCTACATCCTCGCGGTCGGCGGCGTGAAGGGCTTCGCCTTCACCCTCGGCCTGACCACCCTGATCGACCTCCTGGTGGTCTTCATCTTCACCAAACCGCTCGTGACGCTGCTGGCCCGGACCGACTTCTTCGGCCACGGCCACAAGCTGTCCGGCCTCGACCCCGAGCACCTCGGCGTGCAACGGCTGCCCGGCCAGATGAAGCCGTCCGCCCGGCCGTCCAAGCCGGCACCGAAGCCCGTCGGAGGGGAGATCTGATGTCGAAGCTCGGTTCCATCGGTGCCCGGCTGCACCGCGGTGAGGTCTCCTACGACTTCATCGGCCACCGCAAGCTGTGGTTCGGCATCTCCCTGGCAGTCGTGGCGCTGTCGCTGATCGGGCTGTTCACCCGCGGCTTTGCCCTCGGCATCGAGTTCAAGGGCGGCGTCGAGTACCAGGCGAACGTCAAGGTCACCCACTCCACCGTGGACGACTTCACCTCTGCCGTGAAGGCGACGAACGCGAAGGATCTGGGCGATCCGATCGTCACCACGATCGGCAGCGGCAAGGTCCGGGTGCAGACCCGGCCACTGGACCAGGACGACATCGCCAAGGTCAAGGCCGCCATCGCCACGGAGGCCGGGATCCCCGTCGCCCAGGTGAACGGCTCGCAGATCGGAGCGTCCTGGGGCGATCAGATCAGGAACAAGGCGATCATGGCCCTGATCGTCTTCCTGGTGCTGGTCTTCTTCGTGATCTGGGTCTACTTCCGAGAACCCAAGGCCTCGGCCGCGGCGATCATCGCGCTGATGCACGACGTGTTGATCACGGTCGGCGTCTACGCGCTGGTCGGGTTCGATGTCACGCCAGCCACCGTCATCGGCGTACTGACGATCCTCGGGTACTCGCTGTACGACACGGTCGTGGTCTTCGACAAGATCCGGGAGAACACCCGCGGCATCACCGGGTCGAACCGCTACACCTACAGCGATGCGGCCAACCTCGCGGTGAACCAGACCGTCGTCCGGTCCATCAACACCACGGTAATCGCACTGTTGCCGGTGGGCTCGATCCTCGTCGTCGGTACGGCAGTGCTGGGCACCGGCCCGTTGAAGGACCTGTCGCTCGCGCTGTTCGTCGGTATCGCGGTCGGCGCCTACTCGTCAATCTTCATCGCGCCGGCGTTGCTTGCCACCTTCAAGGAACGGGAGCCGGCGATGCAGGCGCTGAGCCGCCGGGTGAAGGCCAAGCGGGCCAGTCAAGCCGCTGCGGCGACTGTCGCCGGTGCGCCCGTGCCGGCTGCGGCAGGTGCCGGATCCGGGGCGGGCAAGGGTGGCGCTGTCGTGACGAGCGAGCCGCGCAAGCAGGACAGGCCGAGGAGCTCGTCGCCGGTGACCACCAGCAGGCCGGTGAAGTCGAGCAGCTCCGCCGGGCGGCCGCAGCCGACCCGCAAGCCGCGATCGAAGCGCGGTAAGTGATGCGAGAGATCGACGAGATCCTCAAGAACGGCATCCGGGACATTCCGGACTACCCGCAGGCGGGCGTGATCTTCAAGGACATCACGCCGCTGCTGGCCGATCACAGCGGATTCACCCAGGTGGTCGAGGCGCTGGCCGACGCCGGCCGGGATGCCGAGGGCAACCCGGTCGTCGACAAGGTGGTCGGCATCGAGGCGCGTGGCTTCATCCTCGCCGCACCGGTCGCGCTCGCGCTCGGTGCCGGCTTCGTCCCTGTCCGTAAGAAGGGCAAGTTGCCGGCTGCGACGTACGAGGAGTCGTACGCGCTGGAGTACGGCGAGGCGACGATCGAGGTCCACCGGGATGCCTTCACGCCTGGCGACCGGGTACTGGTCGTCGACGACGTCCTGGCGACCGGCGGCACCGTCGAGGCCTGCCTGCGGCTCCTCCGCCGCTGTGAGGCGGAGGTCGTCGGGACCACTGTGCTGATCGAGTTGTCGTTCCTGCCGGGCCGGGAAAGACTCGCGGCGGAGCAGTTCAGCGCGCTACTCACCGTGTAACTTTCACTTCGGCGTGTTGTCCACAGGCCGCGTCCGCCGGGTTGGCACGTTCCCCCTAGACTGGTGGTCTGTCAGCGGAGGGACACAAGGTGGGTGAAGAGCCGGCGACGACTTCTGCGGTACCGGACGTCGTATCGCACGAGCCCGCACGCGCGTCCACGGCCGCCAAGGCACCGGATCCGGCCTCGCCGCCGGCGACCCAGCCGCCGCGGATAGCTCCCGCGCGGGTGCGGGCCCGCCTGGCCCGGCTGGGTGGCACCCGGCACCCGAACCGTGCGCCGATGCTGGAGCCGCTCTTCCGCGTGGTCCGCGCCACCCACCCGAAGGCCGACCTCGCCATCATCGAGCGGGCCTACCGCACCGCTGAGAAGTACCACACCGGCCAGTTGCGCAAGAGTGGCGACGCGTACATCACGCACCCGCTCGCGGTGGCCACCATCCTGGCGGAGCTGGGCATGACCGCACCGACACTGTGCGCGGCGTTGCTGCACGACACCGTCGAGGACACCGACTACACCCTCGACGAGCTGCGGAAGGACTTCGGCGACGAGATCGCCATGCTGGTCGACGGCGTGACGAAGCTGGACAAGGTCAAGTACGGCGAGTCCGCCCAGGCTGAGACGATCCGCAAGATGGTCGTCGCGATGGCCAAGGACATCCGGGTGCTGGTGATCAAGCTCGCCGACCGGCTGCACAACATGCGCACCCTGGGCTTCCTGCGGCAGGAGAAGCAGGAGCGGATCGCCCGCGAGACGCTGGAGATCTACGCCCCGCTGGCGCACCGGCTCGGTATGAACACGATCAAGTGGGAGCTCGAGGACCTGTCCTTCTCCACCCTCCACCCGAAGGTGTACGACGAGATCGTCCGGTTGGTCGCCGAGCGTGCCCCGTCCCGCGACGAGTATCTGGCGTCGGTGATCGACCAGGTGCACGAGGATCTGCGGGCCGCCAAGGTGAAGGCCACCGTGACGGGACGGCCGAAGCACTACTACTCGATCTACCAGAAGATGATCGTCCGCGGCCGTGAGTTCGGCGACATCTACGACCTGGTCGGCATCCGCGTGCTGGTCGAGTCGGTCCGGGACTGCTATGCCGCGCTGGGGGTGCTGCACTCGCGGTGGAATCCGGTGCCTGGCCGGTTCAAGGACTACATCGCGATGCCGAAGTTCAACATGTACCAGTCGCTGCACACCACGGTGATCGGGCCGCACGGCAAGCCGGTGGAACTGCAGATCCGGTCCTTCGCCATGCACCGCCGCGCCGAGTACGGCATCGCCGCGCACTGGAAGTACAAGGAGGACCCGAACTCGCCGGCACCGGAGGTGGGCACGCCGCCGGCCACCGAGCCCGGCAGCCCGAACGACATGCCGTGGGTCCGGCAGCTGGTCGACTGGCAACGGGAGACCTCCGACCCGTCGGAGTTCCTCGACTCGCTGCGCTTCGAGATCAACAACTCCGAGGTCTACGTCTTCACCCCGCGCGGCGACGTGATGTCCCTGCCGGCCGGCTCCTCACCGGTCGACTTCGCGTACGCGATCCACACCGAGGTCGGGCACCGCTGCATCGGGGCCCGGGTGAACGGTCGCCTCGTACCGCTGGAGAGCACGCTCGAGAACGGTGACGTGGTCGAGGTCTTCACCTCCAAGGCGCAGGGTGCCGGGCCGTCGCGGGACTGGCTCGGCTTCGTCAAGAGCCCGCGAGCCCGGAACAAGATCAAGCACTGGTTCAGCAAGGAACGCCGTGACGAGGCGATCGAGCACGGCAAGGACGCGATCGCCAAGCAGCTCCGCAAGGAGGGCCTGCCGCTCCAGCGCCTCCTGTCGCACGAGACCCTCACCGCTGTCGCGAACTCGCTGCGCTACCCCGACGTCACCGGCCTGTACGCTGCGGTCGGCGAGAGCCACGTCAGCGCCCAGGCCGTCGTCCGCCGGCTGATCGACACGTTCGGCGGGGAGGAGGGCGCCGCGGAGGACCTGGCCGAGGGCCTGCGGCTCCCGGCCACCCGCGAGCGGCGCAAGCGCACGGTCCGCGGCGACGCCGGGGTCATCGTCAAGGGCACGTCCGACGTGCTGGTCAAGCTCGCCCGCTGCTGCACGCCGGTCCCCGGTGACGAGATCATCGGCTGGATCACCCGAGGCGCCGGTGTCTCGGTCCACCGGGCCGACTGCGCGAACGTGGAGAACCTGCAGACCCAGCCCGAGCGCATCGTCGAGGTCGAGTGGGCCCCCACGGCCCAGTCGGTCTTCCTGGTCGCCATCCAGGTGGAGGCGCTCGACCGGGCCCGGCTCCTCTCGGACATCACCCGCGTGCTGTCCGACTACCACGTGAACATCCTGTCGGCGGCGTTGACCACCACCCGCGACCGCATCGCCAAGAGCCGCTTCACCTTCGAGATGGGCGATCCCACCCACCTCGGCCACGTCCTCAAGGCCGTCCGCTCCGTAGAAGGCGTCTTCGACGTCTACCGAGTAACCCAGTAACTCCCACCCCTCCCCACCCCCCACCCCGTCCCACCTGGCCCCTGTGGAAACCCTCCCGCCGATTCGTCGCCTCTGGTGCACGTCGCAGCTTCCGTCAACCGAGATCTGGGGACAACTTTGCGGCGATTCGTCGCATCTGGTGCGGCGACGGGCAGGAGTCTCCACCTGCGGAGTTGACTGTTCCCCCGTACGGCGTCTACCAGCGGCGCGGCAGCCTCGGCTCGATGCCGAGGTATTCGCCGATGGCCAGCTCCAGCTGCGGGTCGCGGCCCCACACGTTGCCCCGACGGACCGGGAGGATCAGCCAGCCCGCATGAGCCAGCTCGGAGCGACGGGACTCGTCCCGCTCGTCGGCAGCCGCGCCGCTGTGCCATTTGTCGCTGTCGTACTCCAGTCCGAGCCGGCGTCCGTCCGCCATCCGGTAGGGGAAGCCGAGATCGATCCGGCGCTCGCCGCCAGGGCCTTGAACAACGACCTGGGCCTCTGGGCGCGGGAAGCCCGCGTCGATGACTCGCAAGCGGAGCCATGATTCGCCGGGCGACTCGGTCAACGGTTCCGCGTACGACGCCAGCTCGCGGGCCTGGACGATGCCCGGATGGCCCGGGTACCGCCGTACTGCTGCCCGTAACTGGGCGGCGCTGAACAGGCCGGCGTGCAGCATGGCATCAACGGCCGACAAGGCGAACGGCCTGTCGAGATGTCGCGCGAGGTGGACGGCGGTGGCAAGCGGGCTGGTGACCCGCAAACCATGGCGTGCGATGACGTCGCCTTCGTGCAGAGTCTGGCTGTGACCGCTGGTGAGGCTTACGCGGCTGGACCGGCGCATCGGTGGACGCACCGAATCGACGTCCGGCAGTTCTGTGTACTCACGGAGCGCCAATGTGTCGATCCCGTACAACCACGCCGCCGTCCGGCGGCAGATGATCGCGTCCGGAGCGGTCACCAGGCAGACCGCCGCGGCGCGCAGCTCGAGGGTGTCGGCTGCGAGGGCGTCGACGTACACACCCCTCAAGAGACGGCGGATGAGTCCGTCGCGCAGCTGCTTCCTCAGCTGGCTGTCGGTCCATCCTTCGGCGGCCGCTTGGGCACGCGTGAAGGGCCGACCGTCGAAGTACATGATTCTGATGCCGAGAGACATGCGGACAGCCTGCGCCGAGGTACGCCAACTGTGCCGGAGTCTGTCCACAGCCGCACCACAGCCGACGAATCGGCGGAAAGTTATCCCCAGATCCCCCGCGCGCGCGGGGGAGGGAGGGGCGGGTGGGGTTAGCTGAAGTCGGAGAGGGCTTTTTGGGCTTCGGCCAGCCAGGTGCGGCGGGCTTCGGCGGCTTCGCGGGCCTCGTTGGCCTTGCGGGCGTTGCCCTGGGACTCCGCCTTCGCCGCCTGGGCCTCGAGGTCGGCGATCAAGGCCTCCAACTGGCTGACCGTGGCCTCCGCGCGCGCCCGGGCCTCGGGGTTGCTGCGGTTCCACACCTCGTCCTCGGCGGCCTTGACGGCCTGCTCCACCGCACGCAGGCGCGCGTCGATGGCCCGCATCGAGTCGCGCGGCACCTTGCCGATCGCGTCCCAGCGGTCCAGCAGATCCCGGAGCTGGTCCCGGGCGGTCTTGGCGTCGCGGACCGGCAGGATCGCCTCGATCTCCACCAGCAGCGCCTCCTTCTGCTGGAGGTTGGCCTGCTGCTCGACGTTCTCCTCGGCCTGGATCGCGTCGCGAGCGCCGAAGAAGGTGTCCTGTGCTGTACGGAAGCGGGCCCACAGCTTGTCGTCCACCTCGCGCGGTGCCGGTCCGGCGGCCTTCCACTGCCGCATCAGGTCGCGGAACCGGCCTGAGGTGGGCCCCCAGTCGGTGGACGACGCAAGCTGCTCCGCCTCGGCGGCGAGCCGCTCCTTCACCGCGGCGGCCTCGTCACGCTTGGAGGACAGCTCGGCGAAGTGCTGCTTGCGGTGGCGGGTGTACGTCGTCCGGGCGGAGGAGAACCGGTGCCAGAGCTCATCGTCGCTGGACTTGTCGAGCCGGGGGAGAGCCTTCCACTCGTCCAGGAGCTCGCGCAGCCGGGTGACGCCGTGGCGCCAGTCGGTGCCGGCGGCGATGGTCTCGGCCTCGGTGGCGATCTTGGTCTTGGCCGCGCGGGCCTCCTCGACCTTCGCCGCGCGCTCGGCCTTGCGGCGCTCTCGCTGCTGGGCGACGAGCGGCGTGAGTGCGTCGAGCCGGGCCTGCAGGCCGCCGAGGTCGCCCACCGCCTGAGCCTCGTCGATGGCGGCCGTGACCTTCTTGACCGCGGCCCGAGCGTCATCGGGGGACACTGTGCCGGCCTGGACCCGCTTCTCCAGCAGGTCCACCTCGAACGCCAGGGCGTCGTACCGGCGGGTGTAGAAGGCGAGGGCCTCCTCAGGATTCGCGTCGGGCCATTGGCCGACCGCGCGCTCCCCGTCCTTGGTCCGGACGTATACCGTCCCGTCGTCTGCTACCCGGCCCCAGCTCTCCTCGGCCACAACTCGCCCCTTCCGGCGGTATGTACTGCACTCGTGCCCATTCTGGCCAGTCCCTGGTCCATCCGTGCAGCAGGGTGCCGCCCGGGCGCGTCGGAACCGGTCCGGACCACCTCCATTGACAATCACAAACTCGCGGTCCGGACGCAACGGGGTTGCCCGTCACAATCCCGTTCGTACGCCGTACGCCCGCACCGGTAGCCTTGTCTGGTCCCGAACCACACCAGGAAGGTCAGTCGTGCTCATCGCCGGGTTCCCCGCGGGATCGTGGGGCACGAACTGCTACGTCGTCGCCACCGGCCAGGGCGCGGAGTGCATCGTCGTCGACCCGGGGCAGGATGCGGCCCAGGGCGTCGACCAGGTGGTCCGGGAGAACAGGCTGAAGCCGGTCGCCGTGCTGCTCACGCACGGCCACATCGACCACATGTGGTCCGTCCTGCCCGTCTGCGGGACGTACGACGCGACTGCCTACATCCACCCGGCCGACCGGCACCTGCTGGCCGACCCGATGGCCGGCCTCAGCCCGGAGACCGCCCGGATGGTTCTGGGCGGCGACTACACCTTCGCCGAGCCCGACGACGTGGTCGAGCTCGACGACGGCCTGACGGTCGAGCTGGCGGGGCTGCGGTTCACTGTCGACCACACTCCGGGGCACACCCGGGGCTCGGTCACCTTCACCACGCCGTACGACGGTCCCGAGGAGGTGCCCGCGGTCCTCTTCTCCGGCGACGTGCTGTTCGCCGGTTCGATCGGCCGGACGGACCTGCCGGGCGGCGACCATCCCACGATGCTGCATACGTTGGCCACCAAGATCCTGCCGATGCGCGACGAGATCGTCGTGCTGCCGGGTCATGGTGGCCAGACCACGATCGGCCGGGAGAAGGCGACGAACCCCTACTTGCAGGACCTGGAGATACAAGCGTGAGCAAGATCAACCCGATCAGCGGGTTCCCCGAATACCTACCGGCGGACCGGATCGTCGAGCAGCACTTCCTCGACACCATCCGGGACACGTTCGAGCTGCACGGTTTCGCGTCCGTGGAGACCCGCGCGGTGGAGCCGATCGACCGGCTCACCAACCAGGGCGAGGACACGGACAAGGAGATCTACGCCGTACGGCGCCTGGGCGCGGCGGCCGAGGAGGAGGGCCCGGGCCTCGGGCTGCACTTCGACCTGACGGTGCCGTTCGCTCGGTACGTGCTGGAGAACTCGGGCAAGCTGGTCTTCCCGTTCCGTCGCTACCAGATCCAGCGCGTCTGGCGGGGTGAGCGGCCGCAGGAGGGCCGGTTCCGCGAGTTCACCCAGGCCGACATCGACATCGTCGGTGACGGCACCCTGCCGTTCCACTACGAGGTCGAGCTGCCCCTGGTGATCGCCGAGGCGTTCCAGCGGCTGCCGATCCCGCCGTTCCGGATCCAGGTGAACAACCGCCGGATCCCGGAGGGCTTCTACCGCGGCCTCGGCATCGACGACGTGGCGAGCGTGCTGCGTATCGTGGACAAGCTGGACAAGATCGGCCCGGACAAGACGGCGACCGCGCTGGTCGAGAAGGGCCTCACCGACGCTCAGGCGAAGGCGGCTCTGCAGTTGGCGGAGATCGCCACGACCGACGCCTCGTTCGTCGAGCAGGTGCGGGCTCTGGGCGTCCGGCACGAGACGCTTGACGAGGGCCTCGAGCAGTTGGCCACGGTCATGACGGCGGCCAACGAGCACGCCCCGGGCCTGCTGGTGGCCGACCTCAAGGTCGCGCGCGGCCTGGACTACTACACCGGCACGGTCTACGAGACCCAGCTGATCGGCCACGAGTCGTACGGCTCGATCTGCTCCGGCGGCCGGTACGACTCCCTCGCCAGCGACGGCAAGACGACGTACCCGGGTGTCGGGATCTCGATCGGGGTCTCCCGCCTGCTTGCCAGGCTCTTCAGCCAGGGGCTGGTCAAGGCCAGCCGTTCGACGCCCACCGCCGTACTGGTCGCTCTGACCGACGAGGCGAGCCGGGCGGAGGCGATGCGTACCGCGGCGGCGCTGCGCGCCCGGGGGATTCCCACCGAGGTGGCGCCGGCGGCAGCCAAGTACGGCAAGCAGATCAAGTTCGCCGACCGTCGTGGCATCCCGTTCGTCTGGTTCCCCGGCTCGGCGGACGGCATCAGTCAGGACTCGGTGAAAGACATCCGCTCCGGCGATCAGGTGCCGGCCGATCCGGCCAGCTGGACCCCGCCCGAGGAAGACCGACGTCCCCGCATCGAAACCCCCCAGGAGAACTCGTGATCCGTACCCATTCCGCAGGCTCGTTGCGCGCGGAGCACGCCGAGCAGACCGTCACCCTGGCGGGCTGGGTGGCGCGGCGGCGCGATCACGGTGGGGTGGCGTTCATCGACCTGCGTGACTCCAGCGGCACGGTCCAGGTCGTCATCCGGGACGAGGACGCCGCGCACGGGCTGCGGGCCGAGTACTGCCTCAAGGTCGTCGGCGTGGTCTCGCCACGGCCGGAGGGCAACGCGAACCCCAACCTGCCGACCGGCGAGATCGAGATCATCGCCAATGAGGTGGAGGTGCTCAACGAGGCCGCCCCGCTGCCGTTCCCGGTCGAGGAGCACCACACCACTCCGGTGAACGAGGAGGTGCGGCTGAAGTACCGCTACCTGGACCTGCGCCGCCAGGGGCCGGGCTCGGCGCTGCGGTTGCGCAGCGAGGTGAACCGGGCCGCCCGCGAGGTGCTGGCCCGGCACGACTTCGTCGAGGTGGAGACGCCCACGCTGACCAGGTCGACGCCCGAGGGTGCGCGCGACTTCGTCGTACCGGCACGGCTGCAGCCCGGCTCCTGGTACGCGCTGCCGCAGTCGCCGCAGCTGTTCAAGCAACTGCTGATGGTGGCCGGGATGGAGCGGTACTACCAGATCGCGCGCTGCTACCGCGACGAGGACTTCCGCGCCGACCGCCAGCCGGAGTTCACCCAGCTCGACCTCGAGATGAGCTTCGTCGACCAGGACGACGTGATCGCCTTGTCGGAGGAGATCCTGGCGGCGCTGTGGAAGCTGATCGGCCATGAGATCCAGGCTCCCTTCCCGCGGATGACCTACGCCGAGGCGATGGCCCGGTTCGGCACCGACAAGCCGGACCTGCGGATGGGGCTGGAGCTGGTCGAGTGCACGGACTACTTCAAGGACACGCCGTTCCGGGTCTTCCAGGCCGCCTACGTCGGTGCGGTCATGATGCCTGGTGGTGCGGACCAGCCGCGCAAGCAGCTCGACGCCTGGCAGGAGTGGGCCAAGCAGCGCGGTGCGCGCGGTCTGGCGTACGTGCTGGTCGGGCCGGACGGCGAGCTCGGTGGCCCGGTCGCGAAGAACCTGTCCGAGCCGGAGCGGTCCGGGCTGGCCGACCACGTCGGTGCGAAGCCGGGCGACTGCATCTTCTTCGCCGCCGGCGCGGTGAAGACCTCGCGCGCGTTGCTGGGCGCGGCCCGGTTGGAGATCGGCCGTCGCGGTGGACTGATCGACGAGTCGGCCTGGTCCTTCCTGTGGATCGTGGACGCGCCGCTGTTCGAGCCGGCGGACGACGCCACCGCGGCTGGTGACGTGGCGGTCGGGTCGGGCGCCTGGACCGCGGTTCACCACGCGTTCACGTCGCCCAAGCCCGACTCGCTGGAGACCTTCGACACCGATCCCGGCAATGCGCTGGCCTACGCCTACGACATCGTGTGCAACGGCAACGAGAT
>DASTVQ010000068.1:0-85705 GCA_035759015.1 Kribbella sp. | reverse complement strand
TGACCTTGTCACCGCCGCCACCCCCACCGGCCGAGTCGTCGTCACCGCACGCGGACAGGCCGGTGGCGGCCAGCACGGTCACGGCGAGGGCAGCGATCATCCGCTGTCGCATGTCATTTCCTCCAGATATCGATGCTGCTCGCCCCGACCACCGGGTCAACCGTGCCGGCCCCGATGCAGCCGGGACAGCGATTCTGCCCCCGATGACGACCGCGCGATCCGCGGCGGGCAGCCGAAGTGCTATACCCCGATGGCGTTCCAGTCCGTTCCATCACTGGAGCGCAAGCCCGACTCAGGGTGGCCGGAGGGCCGGATGTCACTCCTCAGGGTGCCGTTCGCCCCTGGGTGGCGCGCCCGCACCGGCGAAGGGTGGAGGCGGACACGTCTGAGCCGGGAACGAGGAGAGGGATCGTGATGTGCGCAGTGAGGGACGAGAGTCGGTCTGCCGGCTGGCTGCACCGGTTTGATCGATGGATGTACCGCGGCGGCCGCCCGAACGGCCTGGCAAGGCTGCTGAACCGGATCGCGGCCATCCAGCACTCGACCGGGCTGGTGCTCCCGAACCGCCTGGTGACGCTTGAAGTACCCGGGCGGCGGACAGGCCGGCTCATCTCGTTTCCGTTGGTGGTCGCGGACTACCAGGGCGAGCGCTACCTCGTGGCGATGCTGGGCCAGGAGACGAACTGGGTGCGCAACGTCCGTGCTGCCGACGGGCACGCGCAATTGCGGCACGGCCGCCGCGAGGCTGTGCGACTCGAGGAAGTCGAGCCCGGTGCCCGGGCGCCCATACTGCGCCGCTACCTTGCCGTCGCCCCCGGCGGCCGGGCCCACATACCGGTGGACCGGCATGCCCCGGTCGAGGCGTTCGAGCAGATCGCGGCGCAGTACCCCGTCTTCCACATCACCGCTGACCCGACCGCGCCGCCCGACACCGACGGATAGGCAGGCCACCCTGCCGACGAGGTACCGCGCCACGAGTCCGCGATCAGGGCTGCGCGTGGAGCTCGACCTTGTGCTTGGGCACCGCCACCCGCATCTGATTGATGGTGGTGTCCTTGGGCACCACGATCGCGCCCCGGCTCACCCAGGCGGTGATGTTGGCGACCATGATGCCGACGGCCTGTTGCGACGCGCTGGACGGTGCCGGGACCGTCCAGTTGGACGGGCAGCGACCCACGAGGAAGCAGGCGTACGCGAAGGTGGACCCGTTGAGCACGCGTGCTCCCGATGACGCGGTGAAGGTCGTCGCGTGCACCGGCACGGCCTGATTGCTCGAGCGGCAGTTGGCGGTGCCACTCACGGCAATGCTCAGCCCAGGCTGCTTGTACAGACCTGCGCGGACGTAGTCGACCTCGCCGGCGAGAAAGCCCGGCAGGGTCGTGCCCTGCGAGATTCCGTCGAACAACCAGCTGGTCCCTGTGGTCAGGGTGTTGCCGAGCACAGGGCAGTAGTACTCGGCGCCGAGCAGCGGCTGCGACGCATACGCATCGCCCTGATAGGCCCACCGGGTCGAGTTGTAGCCGTCGGTGTACCTGTCGATGTCCCAGGCCCTCCGGTCGGCGTCGGTGAACGTGATGCGGCGATACACGGTGTTGGCACCGAGGTTCGCCACGTTGACGCCACGGCCGATCGCCTGGCTCAGGGCAGCCCGCATGCCGAGCGAGTAGTACTCGTCATGAGCGGGCAGGAAGACCGTCCCGGCGCGTGCGGGCAGTTGCCCCCCGAACTCGTCCAGGTCGTTGTCGGTCCAGTACGTGACGTCCAGACCCTTGGACTCGGCCCAGAACACCAGCCCCTGCTCCAGCGGCAGGTACTGCCCCGACCCCTGGCCCTCGGCGTACGGGCGATCGAACGTCAATCGGCCGGAGCCACCCGCCAGACTGGTGTAGAAGCTCACCCCGCCATAGCTGTTGTACGCCTCCCAGGTCGTGGTCGCTTGCTGGATCAGCAGGTCGTGCTTCGTCCCGGTGTCGTCGCGGATCGTCAAGGGCGCATACGAGGCGTACGTGCCGTCACTGACCCGGATGAGGTAGGTGCCAGGCACCCAGGCGTCATCCACCGGGATGCTCAGCGTCTTGGTCCAATGGGCTGCGGACGTCATCCGAAGGTCGTGACCGTCGGCTGTTCCGCCGGTTGTCGGAGCCGGCTGGACGACGGTCGGGACGCCGTCCTCGCGCCAGATCTCGCGGGCGCCGAGGCCTTGGTAGTAGCCCATCCGGTAGGCGACGACGCTGACCGGATTCCCTGAGGTCACCTTGAGGTCGACGGTGTCACCGCAGCCGGCCGAGACCTTGGTGAGGTAAGCGGCCAGGGTGCCGTTCATCGAGGTCGGGATCACCCAGCCCGCGGTTCCGCTCCGGCTGTTCTCCGTGCTCGTGGTCGGCCAGGCGGTGGGACAGCCGGCCGGGACAGCGGGGATGTCGGTGACCGGCACAGCCGGCATCGCGGCCGGCGGCGCGATGAGCGCCAAGGTGCCCGAGCCGGACATCAGGACGGTGCCGGTCGAGGTCCGGGCAGACATTCCGAGGGTCAGGATGCCGCCGTACTTGGACAGCAAGACTCCGTAGATCGGAATGCCCAGCCGTGCGCCGACACTGACGCTGATCGGAGTGCGAGGCGTCCAGGTCACGTAGCCGCCGGAGGTGCTCAGCGTGCCGTTGACACTCGTGAGGGCACCGCTGGCGCCACTGGGGAGTTGCATGCGGACAGCGGACAGGACGCCGGCCCGAGTGACGGTGCCGGCGTAGTTCAGCGTCGTCTTCTGGCCGGGTATCGGGGTGCTGGCGGTAATGCGCACATTGGCGTAAACGGGCGTGGTTCGCAGGACTCCAGAGCCGGAGGACAGGACATACCCGGTCGTGCCGGTCGCCTTGAAGCTGAGGGTCCATGGTCCGCCGCTGGGCAGGCGCAGGCCGTAGAAAGGGATGGCGAAGCGGGCTCCGACGGCCACGGTCACGGTCTTGCTCGGTCGCCATCTCAGCACGCCGGGCGACACGGTAGTCACCGTTCCGTTGACCGAGGTGACCCTGCCGGTCGAACCGGCGGGTATCGACACGACGATGTCGCGCACCGTCCCGGCGCGGGTCACCGTGGCGCGGTAGACCAGGGTCGTGGTGCCGTCCGACGCCTTGTAGGGCGTGATGGTCACATCGGCGCTCAGCGCGGAGGCGGATCGCGCCAGGTACACCATGGTCGCCGCCGACATGGAAACGATGACGGCCGCGGCGACGAGTCTGCGGAACATGATCCCCCCAGGAATAAAGCGTTCGACCCTTGACCGTACACAGAGAAGGGGCCAGGCCGCAGACGCCAGGGCCACCGGCAGACCTCAGCCGGCCTCAGCCGGTCTCGCCGATGGGCTCGGAGACCAGGGTCAGCGCGTTCTCGGTGAGCTTCTCCAGGGCCTTCGTCAACGCGCGGCGCTCGGCCGCGGTGAGGCCGGCGGTCACGTGCTGCTCGATGCGCCGCAACTCCTCCTCGACCGGCTGCTGCAAGGCTCGCCCGGCGTCGGTGAGATAGAGCCGGACCAACCGGTTGTCCGGGTCGTCACGGCGCCGGGTGATCAGACCGGCGGTGGCCATCCGGGTGGCCATCACGACGACCGTGGGGGTCGTGACGTTGAGCGCGGCCGCGATGGCGCCCGGGGTCTGGCCGTCCTCGGCCCAGAGTGCGGCGAGCACGCGGTTCTGGCCGAGGTACAGGCCGTGCCGGCGCAACGCGGTCTCCGTCACGGCGCGCATCACCTTCGAGGCCCGGCTGAACACCTCCATGAAGCCGCTCACGTCTACCTCCGGTGGTCGCTCGGGCGCGGATCTGCGATCAGCCTACCTTGATGGCTAATCAATTGGTGGCTAATCACTTGACGGCTACTGACCCAATGTGCCTAAGGTGACCGAGATCGCTAGGCAGCTACCGATCTCCCGTCCACCAGCCCAGGAGGCTCAATGAACTCCCCCAGCGCTCTCCGGGGCGCTCCACCGGCCCCCACGGCCGACCCGCGGCGTTGGCTGATGCTCGCGGTCACTCTGGTGGCCATGTTCATGGGAGTGTTCGACTTCTACGTCGTCAACATCGCCACTCCCTCGCTGCAGTCGCAGCTGCATGCGGGCCAGGCGACGCTCGAGCTCGTCATCGGCGGCTACACCTTCACGTACGCGAGCCTGCTGGTCACCGGCGGCCGGCTCGGCGACGTGTTCAGCTACCGCCGCATGTTCATCTTCGGTATGTCCTTGTTCACCGTCGCCTCGCTGCTGTGCGGGCTCGCGCAGACGGGCGACCAGCTTGTCGGAGCGCGGCTGCTGCAAGGCCTCGGCGCGGCGCTGATGGTGCCGCAGGTGGTCGCCCTGATCACGGTGACGTTCCCGCCGACGGAGCGGCCGCGGGCGCTCTCGTGGTTCGGCGTCACGCTCGGCCTTGCCCTGGTCTCCGGCCAGATCCTCGGCGGCCTGCTGCTCACGGCCGACGCGTTCGACATCGGCTGGCGGGTCATCTTCCTGGTCAACCTGCCGGTCGGCCTCGTCACCGTCGCTCTCGCCTCCCGGCTGCTGCCGCGAGTCCGCGGCGCACGGCGGCCACGCCAGGACCTCGTCGGAACCGCGGGCCTTGCGATCAGCCTCGGCCTGGCGATCCTGCCGCTCATCCTCGGCCGCACCGAGGGCTGGCCGGCCTGGACCTGGATCATGCTCGGCCTGTCGGTGCCCGCGATGGCCGCCACCGTGCTGTACGAGCGAGCCCTGCCCGCGCGAGGGGGTGAGCCGCTGATCGACCTGACGCTGTTTCGGACCCGCTCGTTCACCGTGGGCCTGCTGACGATGACCGGCATCATGACCTTCTACTCCGGCTTCATCTTCGGTATGACGCTGTTCCTGCAGGCCGGTCTCCACCTGGACCCGCTGGAAGCCGGCCTCACTTTCGGGCCGCTGGGCATTGGGTTCGCGAGCAGCTCGCTGATGGCTCGCCGGCTGACCACGAAGTACGGCTCCAAGGTGATCAGCGCCGGGCAGGCCATGCTGGTGCTCGGGACGCTGGCGCTACTCCTCGAACTCCGCCTGGACGGAGTGGACACCAGTGCTGTCCGGATGATCGCACCGCTGATCTTCGCTGGTCTCGGCACCGGACTGACCATCCCGTCGCTGACCGGCGTCGTGGTCTCGCAGGTGATGCCGCGGCAGGCAGGCGTCGCCTCCGGTCTGCTGGCCACGGCACAGCAGTTCGCGAACACGATCGGCGTCGCGGTGTTCGGGGTCGTCTTCTTCGACGCACTGGGCCCGACACCGAGCCGGGGTGACTTCGTCTCCTCTTTGGAGTGGGTCGCCGGCGTCGGCATGGGCCTCAGCCTGGTGACGCTGGTCCTCAGCTTCCTGCTGCCGCGCGACCGTCAGCAGCAGGCAGGACCACAGGCAGCCCCCGCCGGGCCGCGTCAAAGCTCGCCGGCCGCCGAACCCTCCAGCGCCGGCCGCAGCTAGACACCCTCCCAGAGACCATCGAAACCGAGGAGAACTCCGATGACCCCGCAGTCACCGAACCCCGAGCAACTCACCCGGACGCTGGACGCCGTCGGCCGGCTGGTCGCCGGTATCGAGGACGAGGACCAGTGGTCCGCGCCCACTCCTTGCACAGACTGGACCGTGCGCGAGCTGGTCGTCCACCTGGTCGACCTGAACCGGCTGTTCGCCCGCATGATGAACGACCAGGCACCACCCGATCGCAGCGCCGACCCGCTCGGTGCCGACCCGGTTGGCGCGTACCTCGAGTCGGCCGAGTCGATGCAGGCGGCGTTCGACCAGCCCGGGATCCTCGACCGGCTGTACGACGGCCCGAGAGGTCCCGTCACGGGCGCCGTACGGCTGCAGTGGCGCATGTCCGACCTCCTCACCCACGGCTGGGACCTCGCCCAGGCGACCGGTCAACCTGCCGAGCTGCCCGAGGACCTCGCCGAACAGGCCTTGTCGTTCGTCCGGGGTGAGCTCGCCACACAGCCGCGCGATGGGCGGTTCGGCCCGGCCCAGCCGGTCGCGGACGACGCAGCTGTCACCGACCGGCTCGCTGCCTTCCTCGGTCGTCCCGTCACGGCCGGCAAGGTCCTGAGCGACTGAGGACCGCACATCCGGTGCAGCAGGGAGGCGCGATCCCGCAAAGGGTGTCGAGTGGTACGGCGGTGAGGCAAGCAGGGTATGACGGTGGCATGAAGTTGCTGAGCGACCAAGGCCTGTTCGATGTCCTCTCCGCGCTCCCCGGGCGACCGCGAGTGGTCTCAGGAGGCAACCACGGCACACCGACAGCGCTCCTTGCGGCGCTGGATCGCGCGATCCCGGAGTACAGGCTGTTCATGCTCAACGCGGGCTCGGCGGTTCCCGATCGCGACGGTGTGACGCTGGAGACCTGCTTCGTCGGAGCGGGGATGCGTGGCAGCCGCCGGCTGGCCTACATCCCGTCCCGGCTCTCGCTCCTGCCGGTACTGTTCCGCACCACGCTCCCGCCGGACGCCGTGGTGGTCCAGACCACCGCGCCGCGCAACGGGGTGGTCTCGCTGGGCGTCGAGGTCAACGTGTTGCCGTCCGCGATCGAGGCGTGCCGGGCGCGCGGCGGCGTGGTCATCGCGCAGCTGAATCCGCGGATGCCCTACACCTTCGGGGACAGCCAGCTCGCGCTGGACGAGATCGACTTCGCCATCGAGGTGGAGGAGCCACTGGCGGAGCACCACGCGCGCCCGCCGGACGACATCTCCGCGGGCATCGGCGAACGGGTGGCGTCGCTCGTGCCCAACGGCGCAACGCTGCAGCTGGGCATCGGCGCCGTACCGGATGCGACACTGGCGGCGCTCACCGGCCGGCAGGGGCTGCGCATCTGGTCGGAGATGTTCAGCGACGGCCTTCTCGCGCTCGACCGGGCCGGCGTCCTTGATCCCGACCGGGTCATCACCGCGTCGTTCTGCTTCGGCTCGCCCGAGCTGTACGAGTGGTTGGACGGCAACACCCGGGTGCGGATGCTGCGGACCGAGAAGACGAACGACCCGGCGCTGATCGCCCGTCAACCGGCAATGACCTCGGTGAACACTGCTCTCCAGGTCGACCTCTTCGCGCAGGTCAACGCGTCCCGGATCGGGCACCGGGTCTGGTCCGGGTTCGGCGGGCAGACCGACTTCATCGTCGGCGCGCTGCACGCCATCGACGGGCGGGCGCTGATCGCCCTGCGGTCGTGGCACGACAAGACTGGTTCGTCGACCGTCGTGCCGCTGCTCGACGAACCGGTGACGTCGTTCCAGCCGACCGCCATCGTGACCGAGAACGGGGTCGCCTCCCTCCTCGGACACGACGAGCGGGCCCAGGCCAGGCACCTCATCGACCACGCCGCGCATCCCAAGATCCGCGAGGAGCTGCAGGGCGCAGCCGTGAGGCTGGGCCTGGCGTAGGCCGGCTTCAGGCCGCTAGGCGCTGTGGTCCACGGGACGGTCCTGCGGACGAACGCCCGTCGAGTCCTTCTGGTCGTGTTCGTTCGCCACGTCCACGCCGCCGAAGATGGCCACCGCGTTGACGTTCAGGACCGGAGCATCGGCCGGGAGAACGCCGCCGCGGGTCTTGTCCTCGTAGCCACCGAAGATCGGCGTACCGGCGAGCGAGATCCGCCACCCGACGGGCACCAGCACCTCCACGCCGCCGAACATCGCGAACGCGTCGACCGTCGCCTGCTCGTCGATGTGAGCCTCACGCAGGTCGAGCGTCACGCCGCCGAAGATCGCGGTCGCATCGGCCCTGGTGAAGTGCTCGGACCGCTCCTTGACCTTGGTCGAGCCGAACATCGCGAGCGAGCTGCGCCGGCCGCTCGTCCAGCCGTCACCGTCGCGCTGCTGGCTGAGGCCGAACAGAACGGCGAAGCCCAGGACGAGCAGCAGGGCCGGACCGACCAGATCCTCCTCGGTCCACGACAGCTGGTCAGCGAGCAGGATGACGCCGAGCACGATCAGCAGCACCGGACCCACCGACACCCGACGCCGGGCGACGAGGGTCACCACACCCAACCCGATGACCGCGACCGGCCACCACTTCGCGGCCTCGCCGGTGTCGACGCCGGTCGCCTCGAGGATCCCGATGACACCGAGGGCCAAGAGGACCACACCTATCCAGATCCGCACAGGAGTCATGGCCCACTCCTTCCACTCATCTTCACTGTGCGGCAGCGCCCGGCGTGCCGGCAGGGTCGTTGGACAGGTCCTCAGGGGCCCTCCGGCACGGACTCGTACTACCAACAGCCGGCGTGCCTAGTCGTCATCGCCCTTGCGTTGAGCCAGGGCGGCACGGACGTCGTCGCCGACCTGGGAGAAGGTCTTCGACAGGGCATCACCCAGCGAGGTACCGAGCCGGTTGACGTCCTCGTGCACGGCGGGATCGCGAACGGCGTCACCGACCGAGCGCAGGCTCGCCTGCAGCGTCTTGCCGAGCTCCCGCAGCGCGGTGTCGAGCTCGGCCCGATCGACCTCGCCGACGTTCTCCTCGTAGTGCAGTTTCAGCTTCAGTGCCAGGCTCTCCAGATCCCTGGCCACGTCGTCCCACAGCGGTTTGGTGTCGTTCACCTTGGCCTCCGATCTCACGTTCCGCACTCTTCCCGGTCGCCTGGACGGGCACCAGAGCCCTAAGTCCCGCCGACCGCGGCAACCCGTCGGCGACGAAAGTCCCGAGAGAGTCGGGACCTTCGACCCTCGCCGAGCGGCACGGCGCGAGGTCTTCTGGAGGTGGATGAGAGAAGCCCCGTCGGAGACGAAGATACGGGAAACCGAGAACCGTCGAAGTCGGTCCGCAGCCGAAAGACTGCGCCAAGGCTTCTCTCATCTGCTACTTCACGGCTACCGCCGCCCCCACACCCGTGGCTTGATCGCCCCCCGGCAACCACTGTGAGTTCCCCCCAGCGAACCCCCGCGGCTATCGCGCCGCAATCCGCTGTGCTGTGGACAACCTTCTGCCGATTCGTCGGTTCTGGGGTGGACTCGCCGCGCTGACGCCCCACATGCGACGAACCGCCGGAGGGTATTCCACAAGCAGGCCTCAGCCGGGTGCTGCGCTCGGTGCTGCGGCACCAGGCTTGACGTCTCGCCGATTCGGCGATGGCGCTCACGTATCGACGTCCAGACCGCCAGAGCCAGGCCGATGATGACGAGCGCCGCCCCTGCCTTCGCCTCGGCGGTGTCGAATCACCCTCCCACTGCGCGCTGCGCAGAGCCGCGGCGGCGCGGGCCTCCGTCCCGTGACGCGCACAGCCTTCGGTGATGGGCGGATTCGGACCGATCGTCGCAAGCGAGTCCACCGTGAGTGTGGGACCGCCGTTCGCGCCGCGTCAGAGGCCTTCGATTGTTCCCCGGTCGACCCTTCGTACCGAAGCGGCCTAGCGCTGTGGGAGATTGCGATCGAGATAGTCGTTGCGGAACTTCCCGGCCGGGTCATACCTGGCGATCAGGTCGATGAAGTCGCCGGTCCGCGGGTAGCACTCGCGCAGTGTGCCGGCGTCGGCGGCGAACACCTTCCCCCAGTGCGGCCGGGCACCAAGCGGCAGGAGCGCCTCCTCGATCGCCGCCACCACCGGCAGGACCGCCGGATAGTCCCGCACCCAGGTGAAGTGGAACGCGACAGTGTCGCGCCCCTCGCTCGGGCTCAGCCAGAGATCCTCGGCCGCGATGGTCCGGATCTCCCCGATCTGCAGCAGGCCTGCCATCCGCTCACCGAGGCCGCGCAGGGCGTCGATCGCGGCGGCCGCAGTCCTACGCGGGAGGAAGTACTCGGACTGCAGTTCCTCACCGTTGCTCGGCGTGAACTCGAGCCGGAAGTGCGGAAGCCGCTCGTGCCACGGCCCGGGCACTCCGCCCTGCTGGGTGCAGAACTCCGCCGGCATACCCGGCACCGGGTGACGGGGGCCGTCGGCGAGCGTGGCGCCATGCCACTCCGGCTCGACCTGGAGCGGCTCCTGGGCCAGCATCTTGCGCCAGATCCGCGCCTGCGGATCCTGCCAGTCGGTGAACGCGCTGACGCTGTAGGCGCTGCCCAGGATCGCGTCGAAGTCGGTGCCGAGCCGGCTCACCGGCAGGCCGTCGTACACGACCTGACTGATCTCGTACGCCGGTACGAGATCTAGCGTGAGGCGGACCATCACCCCGAGCGCTCCAAGGGACACAACCGCGCCCGAGAAGTCGGGGTCTGTCCGGTCCAGCCGGACCAGCCCGCCATCAGCGCCGACGAACTCCATCGACGAGACAGCCGACGCCAGCGTGCGGTTTCCGTCACCGGAACCATGAGTCCCGGTCGCACAGGCGCCGGCGATCGAGATGTGCGGCAGGGACCCGAGGTTGTGCAGGGCTACTCCGTCGGCCTGCAGCCGCGGCGTCAGCTCGCCGTACCGAAGGCCGGCGGGCACCGAGACAGTCTGCGCGGCCCCGTCGATCCGGACGTCCGCCGGAAGGTCCGCCACCGAGACCAGGGTGCCGGTGGTGTCGGCGATCGGGTTGAACGAGTGGCCGGTGCCCAGCACCCGCAGACGGTCGCTCGAGGCAACCAGCTCCTGCAGTTCCTCCACCGAGCAGCACCGGCTGATCCGGTCGGTGGAGAAGGTGATGTTGCCGGCCCAGTTCGTCAGCGGCCCACTCATCGGCATCGACCTCCGTCGCTCAGGAACGCAGTACGACCGACACGTCGAGCCGCTCGCACGAGCCTTCCACAACCCGGGCTTGCGCATGGCCACTGTCCACAATGAGCTCGATGACCGCGGCCATGCCGGCTGATCTCCCCAACAAGCTGCCCTGGTCAGGACCCGCACAACAGTTCCTGGAGTGCTAGGCCTGTCAGCCCTTCCCGCGCTTCTTGCCGGGGTTGTCGTCGGACTTAGCCGGTTTGTCGGGGATATCGCGGCCGGTCTCGCCGGTCGTCGGCGAGCCGCTGGTTCGCGAGGTCGTGGCCTGGCGCGCGTCGGCCGGCTCGCTGCGCGGGGATGCGGACTGGCGGGCCGGAGCCGGTGTCGTCGGAGCGGACGGCGACACGGTGGGCGACGACGTGGGGGAGGTCTGGGCCGGGGCGCGGTCGGTGCCACCGCTGGGAACCAGACCGACGACAACCGCGGCACCGAGAAGGAGGACGCCGGCGACGCCGGCCAGTGCCTTGGTCGACGAGGTCTGGAGTCCGGCAGCCCGTGACACGGGCTGCGCGAAGAGATTGGCGATGGTCGTCGACCGGTCATCCACGGGGAACCGCTCCGGACGAATGACGAGCGGAGTCGTGGCGGCGAAATGCTCGGCCACCTGCTCGGCAGTGGGTCGCTCGGAAGGGTCCTTCGCCAGCAGCCGCAGCAGGTAGTCCTCGAATGCCGCCGGCAGCCCGGGCCGTATCTCTCCCGGTGGGATCGGAGCCGTGTCGACATGTTGGTAGAGCACCCCGGCCGGTGCCTCCGCGGTGAACGGCGGCCGCCCGGTCACCAACTCGTACAGCACGCAGCCGAGCGAGTAGACGTCCGACTCAGGTCCCGCCGGTTCGCCGATGGCCCGTTCCGGCGCGAGATACAGGCTGGTCCCCACGATCTGATCGGCAGTGGTGAGCTCGGCGACGGCCGCATCGGTGACTCGGGCGATCCCGAAGTCCGCGATCTTGACGGTGCCGTCCGAGCTCAACAGCAGGTTGCTCGGCTTGATGTCGCGATGGACCACTCCCTCACCATGCGCAGCGGCCAGCCCGGCTGCCGTCTGCGCCCCGACGTCGGCGGCCTGCGCCGCATCCATCAAGCCGTTCGCCCTCAGTTCGCAGGCGAGGCTACGCCCCTCCATCAGTTCCATCACCAGGTAGGAGCGGCCGTCGTGAGTGCCGTAGTCGTACACCGCCACAACGTGCGGGTCGTTCAGCCGCGCGGCCGCTTGAGCCTCCAGCTGGAACCGCTTCTCGGCGATCTCGTCGTCGACCGAGGTCGGAAGCAGCTTCACGGCAACTGGGCGGCCCAGCACCTCGTCCGTCGCCTGCCACACCTCTGCCATGCCTCCCCGACCGAGAGGCTCCCCCAGGCGGTACCGCTTGGCTACCAGCATCTGCTCGGGCTCCGCCGCGTCGGCGCGATCTCTCCCGGCCCCAGTACCGGCGGAGAGGCGACTGTCTGAACCCACCATGCCCTGTCCGGTGCCCAGGTCTGCCAGTTGTACGCGGGATGACCCGTCGGTTTCCCGTACCGGGACGCATCGCAGTCGACCGAGCACTCACAGCGCTCACCCTTGGGCGCTGGTCCAGACCTTGGCCGGCAGCCTGCGTCGTTCGACACTGTGGAGGTGGACAGGAACGTCATCCATGACGAGCTGGAGCGGACTCGGCAGGACTACCACCATCTGCTCGAACGCGCTCACGAGGCGGAGCTGGACCTGCCGTCGAACGGCACCCGGTGGACCAACCGCCAGCTCTTGTTCCACATGCTGCTCGGCTTCTTGGTCGTTCGGGCCCTGCTGATCCTGGTCCGGTTGTTCAGTCGCCTGCCCGCAGGCGTCGGCCGAGCCTTCGCGCGCTTGTTGAACGCGGGAACAAGGCCCTTCGACACAGTGAACTACCTGGGGTCGTACCTGGGCGGAAGGATGCTCGGCCGGGATCGCCTGATCGCGATGTTCGACCAGGTCATCGCGAGGTTGCACCACCGCCTGGACGCCGAGACCGACCTCGATCTCGCCCGCGGGATGCACTACCCGACCCGGTGGGACCCCTTCTTCGAGGACTACATGACCCTCGCCGACATCTACCTCTACCCGACCCGGCACTTCGACTTCCACCGCCGCCAGCTCACCCTGGCCGACCGAACCGGCTGACGGTCCTCACTCGGCGGCGAGTTCCGGGGCCGTCCCGTGCGCCGCGGTGGACGGTGGGGTCCACAGACAGTCGGCGACGCCCCTGGCAAGGTGATCCTGGTAGATCTCGACCTTGTGGCTGATGACCTTCAGGAACTCGTTCAGCTCGTGGATCTGGGCGGTCACCCGCTCCTGGTGCCCGCGCAGCAGGGCGAGCCGCTGCTCCTCGTTGCCCGGACCTTGCCGGACGAGCTCGGTGTACTGCCGGATGGTGTCCAGCGGCATACCGGACGACCGGAACTTGACGCACATCTCCAGCCACTCGAGATCGTCCTCGCTGTAGACACGGCGGCCGTTCGACTCACGCCGGACCGGGTCGGCGAGGATGCCTTCACGCTCGTAGAAGCGCAGCGCGTGGACGCTCAACCCGGTCCGCTCAGCCACCTGCCCGATGCTCAGCCCAGCTGTTTCCTCCGCCATGCGGGCCAGGATAACGGCTTGACCTAGAGCGCTCTCTAGCTTCTAGCGTCCTGTGTCGGGACAGCCAGTCCCGGGCTTTCCGGAACGACGGATCAAGGGAGCATGACCCATGCGTTACCGCACTCTCGGCGGAACCGGCATCGAGGTGAGCGTCCACTGCCTCGGCACGATGATGTTCGGTGCCGTCGGCAACCCCGACCACGGGGACTGTGTCCGGATCATCCACGCCGCACTCGACCGGGGGATCAACTTCGTCGACACGGCGGACATGTACTCCGCGGGCGAGTCGGAGGAGATCGTGGGCAAGGCGCTGCGGGGCCGCCGTGACGACGTCGTGCTCGCGACCAAGGTGCACTTCCAGATGGGCGAGGGGCGCAACCGCAGCGGCAACTCGCGCCGGTGGATCCTCACGGAGGTCGAGAACAGCCTTCGCCGTCTCGACACCGACTGGATCGACCTCTACCAGGTCCACCGCCCGGACCACACGACGGACCTGGAGGAGACGCTGTCGGTACTGACCGATCTCGTCCGGCAGGGCAAGATCCGCGCCTTCGGCTGCTCGACGTTCCCGGCCGAGGAGATCGTGGCGGCGCACCACGTCGCCGAGCGCCGCGGACTCGGCCGGTTCCGGACCGAGCAGCCGCCGTACTCGTTGATGGCCCGCGGGATCGAGGCCTCGGTCCTCCCGGTCTGCCGGCGTCTTGGCATGGGGGTGCTGACCTGGAGCCCGCTCGCCTCTGGCTTCCTGTCCGGCAGGTTCCGCAAGGACCGGCCGATCGATCTCACGACCGGCCGGGCCTCGCTCACGCCGGCTCGTTTCGATCCCTCGATCCCCGAGAACGCGGCCAAGCTCGACGCCGTCGAGAAGCTCGTCGAGGTGGCGACGGACCTCGGCTGCTCGCTGCCCGACCTCGCGGTGGCCTTCACAGTGGCACACCCCGCGGTGACCTCGGTGATCACCGGACCGCGAACGATGGAACAGCTTGACGGCCTGCTCAAGGGCGCCTCGCTCACCCTCGACGACCCGACCCTCGATCGGATCGACGAGATCGTGCCGCCCGGCACCAACCTCTACAACCCCGACGGCGCGTGGCGCCCGCCGGTCCTGACCGACCCGGTGCAGCGCCGTCGTCTTCCGGACGATCGGGCAGCCGCCACGGTCTGAACGAAACGGTCTCGCCGGACGACGACCCGGCCCGTGAGAGAGTCGGCCGTGGCCGCCGACCAGACGTCAATGCTCCTCGACCACTTCGCGGCTGAGGTCCGGCAAGTGGCGCCCATCGTCGCCTTGTGGGCGCACGGGTCCCTCGCGCTGGGCGACTTCCAGCCCCAGCGCAGCGACCTCGACCTGATCGCACTGATGCCGGCCGAGGTCGACGCCGTCCAACGAGCCGGCCTGCGTGACCTGCACCGCCGACTCGCGAAGGCGTCCGACCTCGGCTCGAGGCTGCACTGCACCTACGTCGACCGAGCCCGCCTCCACGAGACCCACCTTCGGCATCCGACCTGGGCGCAGGGCAGGTTCTTCGACCGGCCCGTGTCGCCCGTGAGCCGGCGTGAACTGACCACGGGCGGCCTGAGCCTGTCCGGACCGGCGCCCGCCGGCGTCGTCCCGGCGGTCTCGGACCGCGAGCTGGCTGACTTCATCCGCGCCGATCTCCGCGACTTCTGGTACCCGGCGACGGCCAGACGCCTGCCCTGGCGGCGCGAGGTCTGGGTCGACCTCGGACCGGTGACCGTTGCCCGGGCGGGCGTCACGCTGCGGGACGGCCGGCTGATCACCAAGGCACAGGCGCTCGAGGTGCTGCCCACGCTCGGGGCGCCGCCCGAACTGATCGACGACATCCGGCGGCGCCGCTACGAGACGCCGGGCCGGACCTCGCTGAGGTGGCGGATAGAGCGTGCCGCGCTGGCCCGGCGGTTCGTCCGCACCCGCATCGAGCGGCTGCTCGATTCACCTTGACCGGCTGGACCGCCTGCGGGGACGTCGTGCACTACCGTGAGCAGTCGAAGGCGACGAGACGGGGTGACGCGGGTTGGCTGTGACGATGCGGGACGTCGCCCGGCACGCCGGGGTCTCGCCGAAGACGGTCTCGAACGTGATGAACGGCTACCCGTACATCCGCGAGACCACCCGGCTCCGGGTGCTCGCCTCGATCGATGCCCTCGGCTACCAGATGAACATCTCCGCCCGGAATCTCAAGTCCGGCCGGACCGGCATCATCGGCCTGGCCGTCCCCGAGCTCAGCCTGCCCTACTTCGCCGAGCTGGCCGACGCGGTGATCAACGCTGCGGAGGAGCACGGCCTGACCGTGATGATCGAGCAGACCGGCGCCGTCCGTGAGCGTGAGCTGACCGCCCTCGCGCGCCCCCGCGGTCACCTCGTCGACGGCCTGCTTTTCAGTCCCCTCGGGCTCGGCCCTGACGACGTCGAGCAGCTCCGCACGCCGACGCCGATCGTGCTGCTGGGCGAGCGGATCTTCCACGGACCGGTCGACCACGTCATGATCGACAACGTCGCCGGCACCCGCGCCGCCGTGCAGCACCTGCTCGACCTCGGCCGGCGCCGGATCGCCGTGATCGGCACCCACCCGGGCGAGGAGGTCGGCACCGCCGCCATCCGGTACGACGCGTATCGCCGCGCGCTGGAGGAGTACGGCGTACGGGCGGTGAGGAAGCTGGCGGTGCCGGCTGGGCTGTGGCACCGGTCCACCGGCGCCGAGGCGATGGAGCGGCTGCTGGCGTCGGGGGCGACGTTCGACGCGGTGCTGGGGCTCAACGACACCCTTGCTCTGGGTGCCATCCGCGTGCTCACCCGGCACGGCATCCGCATTCCCGATGACGTCGCCGTGGCCGGCTTCGACGACATCGACGAAGCGAAGTACAGCACGCCCACGCTGACCACCGTCGACCCCGGGCGAAGCCGGATCGCCACGACGGCGGTCGAGCTGCTGGTCCAACGGATGAACGGCGACGACGCCGAGCGCCGCGAGATCGTCGCTCCTTGCGAGCTGCACGTACGCGAGTCGACGGTGGGTCGCTAGCTCCTGCGCGGTCGCGCATCGAGGCCTTGACCGTCCGGGGCCGGCGGCATCATCGTTGTCGTCGGCAACCTACCTTCCACCCGTTCGCCATCACGTCCCGGCTCGCAGCCGGCCAGGTCCTGCGGGTCGAGACCCTCTCGCCCACTGTCGACATAGCCAAGTTCGGCGCCGTGCCCAGCGTCGACGCCGTCGCCACGTACGACGAGGAGTCCGGCAGGCTGGCTGTGGTCTGCCGGAACTCGTCGACGGCTTCATCCGCAACACGTTCGTCGCGATGTGTGAACCGCTCGGTGGAGAGCCCGGTCGACGTCACGCTCGACACCAGCCGGACGCCGGTCACCTCGATCCTGAGCCTGTCCACCCGTTGACGCGAGGTGTCAGACTGGGTGGCCGTGACCACCCAGTCTGACCTCGCGGACACCACGCGCCTGGAAGCGTTCAGCGATGGCGTGTTCGCCATCGCCATCACCCTGCTCGTCCTCGAGCTGCAGGTGCCCGAGCTCGAGGGGGACGAGCGGCTGTGGCCGGCCCTGCTCCACGAGTGGCCGCAGTTCGGCGCCTACCTGACCAGCTTCGCGATCCTCGGCATCATGTGGGTCAACCACCATTCGATGTTCCGGTTGATCCAGCGTGCCGACCGCGGCCTGATGTTCCTCAATCTCGGACTGCTGCTGTGGACGGCGCTGCTGCCGTTCCCGACCGAGCTCTTCGCCGCGTATCTACGGGACGACTCGATCAACGCACATGTCGCGGCAGCCGTCTACAGCACGAACCTGACGCTCGCGGCGATCGCCTTCAGTGTCATCTGGTGGCACGTGCTGAGCCGCCACCTCATCGACCACGACCTGGACCCGGCCCAGCAGCGGCGGGCGGTGTTGCGCTTCTCGGTTGGCACCTTCGTCTACGCGGCGACCATCGGGTTGTCGTTCGTCTCCGCGCCCTTGACACTGCTCGTGCAGTTCCTGCTGGCCGTCTACTACGGCTTCGAGCAACTCCGCGCCCGCACCTGACGATCAACCGACCCAGGCGGGCTTGGACCCCCGCCCCGTCAGACCACTTCGCCGGGCCGCCACGGTCGGGTGCAAGGGGGTATGCGAGGTGTTCAGGGCATCACCTGCCTTCCGCTCCAGTGGTCACGCCACTGTCTTGGGAGGCGGACCGCGCTGCCACCGGCAGGCGGGGCGCGGGTGCGTCTGCGCCTCGCCGATCGACGGGTGTGGCCCGCCTCGGACGTGCCGCGGCCGCCTGGGTCGATGGCCCTGGGTGAACCGGCCGTCGGAGGCCGGCGGCCGGCCCCAGGAAGCCGCCACCAACTCATCGAAATCAGCCGCGAGCAGGTCCGGGTCGCCGTAGACCAGGTCGTAGAACTCCTGGTCCAGCGACCGCTCGGGCAGGACTTCGGACATGGCCCATCACCAGCTCGACCGGGAGCCGTCAGGCGCTGATCTGCTTCGGGTCCGACTCGGCGCCGCTGATCGCGATCTTGCGCGGCTTCGCCTGCTCGGCGACCGGGATCCTCAGCGTGAGCACGCCGTTGTCGTAGCCGGCCGTGATCCGGTCGGCGTCGAGCGTGTCACCGAGGAAGAGCTGGCGGGAGAAGACGCCCAGCGGCCGTTCCGCGACCTGCATCTCGACGTCGTCAGCCACGGCGGTCGGCCGCCGCTCGGCCCGCACGGTGAGGACGTTGCGCTCGACGTCCAGATCGATCGCGTCCGCCGACACTCCGGGCAGATCGAAGGCGACGACGTACTCGTCACCGGCGCGGTAGGCGTCCATCGGCATCGGGTTCGGCCTCGTCCAGGTGCCCGGCGTAGCGCTGCCGAAGACCTGCTGGGTCAGGCGGTCCAGCTCACGGAAGGGGTCGGTGCGCATCAACATCGTTCCACCTCCTGCTGATCGACATATCGGTGTCAATACGCAGTTCTGTTATAACGCGTCATCGATCCGATGACAAGTACAAATGTCATCGGATCAGTGACGGTCTGGTGGAATGGTCAGGCCGAGCGGTCGGCGCCCTCGCGGGTGTCGTGCTCACGGCCGTGGGTGCGCTCGACCGGAGGGTGCTCTGCGGTGCGGGGAGCGGGACAGACCGGGCCACGGCGGATCGGCCCGCCTCCCAGCCTCCGGCTCTTCCACTGTTGCTCTTCGTAGTCGTAATAGGTGTCGACGCCTCCGACTGTCATGGCTGTCCTCCCGTTAACGGCCGCGTGGGGGTCCCCCACGAGGGTCCGTCACCCAATACCTCGCGCACAAGCGATTCGGAGGTACCCACGTCCAAACAGCCCGCTATGCGGTGACCAGAGCCACTCCGTGGGCTGGAAGGCGTATTCCAGCCGGTTCCAGCTCCACTCCGTCGAAATCCAGCACCCCGTACGACGGTGCGTGGTCGAGCGGCACCGAGAGTGGCGAGGCGGTCAGGTTGACCACGATCCGGAGTTCCCCACGCCGGACCACCAACCAGGACCCGGCCTCGTCGTAGTCCACCCCGACCGAGTCCAGGCGGTCGTCCTGCAGGTCGTCGCTGCCGGCGCGCAGCGTGAGCAGGTCCCGGTACCAGCTCAGCAACCGGCGGTGGGGTTCCTCGGAGAGCTCGGACCAGTCCAGCACCGAAGAGTCCCTCGTAGCGGGATCCTGGGGGTCCGGAACAGTCTCGGCGTCCCACCCATGCTCGGCGAACTCCCGATGCCTTCCGGTCCGGATCGCCTCCGCGAGCTCCGGCTCGGGGTGGTCGGTGAAGAACCGCCACGGCGTCGAGGCCCCCCACTCCTCGCCCATGAAAAGCATCGGGGTGAACGGGCTGGTGATGGTCAGGGCCGCCGCGATCGCGCGCTGGCCGGGCGTCAGGTCCGGCCGGTCCCCCAGCGCCCGGTTGCCGACCTGGTCATGGTTCGAGGTGTAGGCGAGGAACGCATGACCCCGATGCCTGGCCGGGTCCACCGGACGGCCCCAGTCCTGCCCACGGAACGTCGAGTAGCACCCGTCGTGCAGGAACACCCGGGTGAGGGTCTTGGCCAGAGTCGCCGGGGTGCCGAAGTCGGCGTAGTAGCCGGCGCGCTCGCCGGTCAGCAGGGTGTGCAGGGCGTGGTGGAAGTCGTCGCCCCACTGCGCGGTCATCCCGAGGCCGCCGTCGCTCACCGGCTCGACCATGCGCGGGTCGTTGAGATCCGACTCCGCGACCAGCCCCAACGGCCTGCCAAGCCGCACGGCCAGCTCGGCCGTCTCAGTGGCCAGCTGAGCCAGCAGGTGGGTGGGGCTGTCATCGGCCAGCGCATGGACGGCGTCCAGCCGCAAGGCGTCCACGTGGAAGTCGCGGAACCAGCGCAGCGCGTTGTCGCAGATCCAGCGGCGTACCTCTGCGCTGCCTTCGTCATCCAGGTTCACCGCCGGGCCCCACGGCGTCGTGTGCCGGTCGGTGAAGTACGGGCCGAACGAGTCGAGGTAGTTGCCACTCGGGCCGAGGTGGTTGTAGACCACGTCCAGGCACACCGCCACTCCGGCGGAGTGGCACTGGTCGACGAACCGCTGCAACGCCTCCGGACCACCGTACGGCTCGTGAACGGCATAGAGGTCCACGCCGTCGTAACCCCAGCCGTAGTTGCCTGGGAAGGCTGCGACCGGCAGCAACGAGACCATCTGCACACCGAGGGCCACCAGATGATCGAGGTGACCGATAGCAGCATCGAGCGTGCCCTCGGGGGTGAAAGTGCCCACGTGCAGCTCGTAGAGGATCGCGCCGCGCACGTCCCGGCCGGCCCAGTGGCAGTCCGTCCATGGGTGACGGGCCGAGTCGAACACCCGGCTCATGCCGTGCACACCCTCAGGCTGCCACGCGCTGCGCGGATCAGGCATCGGCGAACTGCCGTCGACGCTGAACGCGTAGTCGGTGCCGTGGCCGGCCTCAGCTACGTCACGAACCCACCAGCCGCCGTCGGCACGCTCCAGCGGCGCTGAGCCGCCAGGGAGCACCAGGTCGACCGCGTCGGCCTTCGGCGCCCAGACGGTGAAGCGGTGCAATGGTCAGCTCCTTGTCAGCAGAGCTACCGGTAGGTCTGCCAGCAGCTCGTCGAGTCGAGCGGACCCACTACCCACCAACCGCCCGGTCAGCACGTCTACCCAGTCCCCGTCGGGCAGTACGACGGTGCTGTCACCCCAGCCGCCGAGGCGGTTCAGGGCGACCGGGAGGCGAGTGGCCAGCGTGATGGCCTCCGGGGAGTCACCACGGGCGAAGGCAACGGCATGTCCGCTGGACGTCGGCAACGGGCTATATCCGCCGGCGAAAGCTTCCGGCAGCTGCCGGTGGAGCCTCAGCGCGCGGGAAGTCACCAGCAACTTCTCGTCGGCAAGACCCACGGGCCGCGCGCCACCATCCAGTCGGGCCAACCGCTCCGTCCGCAGCCGGTAGTCCACCGGCCGCCGGTTGTCCGGGTCCACCAGGGACAGGTCGACGAGCTCGCTGCCCTGGTAGACGTCCGGGACACCCGGCATCGTCAGCTGGACCAGCTTCTGCCCGAGCGTCGTGCACCGGATCGCTCCGGCCTGCGCATCCGCGAAGCGTCGTACGGCGTCCAGGACTGCCTGGTCGGCCAACACGGCGGTGGCGAACCCGGCGACGGCCTGCTCGTAGTCCTCGTTCGGCGAGATCCAGCTGGTGTGGCGCTTGGCTTCGCGGGTCGCCTTCTGCAGGTAGGCCAGCAGGCGGTCCGCTGCGAGCGGACCGTCGTCCCACGTGCCGAGCAGGGTCTGCCACAGGAGGTACTCGGTGCTCCCGTCCAGCAATGGGCTGCGGTGGTCGCCGGCGAGCTCACGCCACGAGCGAACGGCATCGGCCCATGCCGCGGGCTGTTCGGCGAGCACCGCGAGCCGGGCGCGGACGTCTTCGGACCGCTTCGTGTCGTGGGTGGACAGAGTGGTCATGGTCTTGGGCCAGTGCTCGTTCAGCCGGCCCGCATAGGCGTGGAACTCCTCCGGAGTGACCCCGAAGTGCTCCGGGTCGCCACCGACCTCATTCATGGACGCCAGCCGGAACCACCGGTAGAACGCGGTGTCCTCGACGCCCTTGGCCATCACCGGGCCACACGTCTGCTGGAAGCGGACGATCAACTCTTGGCGGGCAGCCTCGTCGATCCGGCTCGCTGTGCCGGCCTCGCGGCCGAGCAGCAGATCCCGCACCAGCTCCAGCGTCTCCTGCCGTTCCTCGTCCAGGTTGCCCCGTGCCAGCTCGACCGCGTGCTCCATGGCCCGTACAGCCGTCGGCGGGGCCGGCTCACCCGGTACGACGTACGCGCGATAGCGGTCGAAGTTGACCAGCAGCTCGACGACGACCTCGTGGAAGGCGCGGCGCGTGTGGTCGCGCAGGCGCACGTCCGCCGCGCAGATCCGAGCCAGGAGCTCGACGAGTCGGTGCACCTCGGCGTACTGGCCGTGCTGCACGATCTCCCGCTTGGCCTGCTCGACCACCGGCGCGAAGTCGGCCGGCTGTCCGGTCAGCTCGGAGTGGAAGGCCGACAGCGGCGCGGCACCGGTCGGATCGAGGAAGAGACCATCGACGCGCAGCAGAGCGTCGTACCCGGTGGTGCCGGCGCACGGCCAGTCCTGGGGCAGCTCCTCGTCGCCCTCCAGGATCTTCTCCACCACGACCCAGGCGCCGCCGGTCTGCTCTGCCAGCCGGCGGAGGTAACCGCGCGGATCCGCCAGGCCGTCGGGGTGGTCGATCCGCAGGCCGGTGAGGTGTCCCTGACGCATGAGTTCGAGCAGTAGCTCATGGGTGGCTTGAAAGACCTGCGGGTTCTCCACCCGCACCGCTGCCAGGGTGTCGACGTCGAAGAACCGCCGGTAGTTCAGCTCCTCGTCCGCGACTCGCCAGTGCGCCAGCCTGTAGTACTGCTGACAGACCAGCTCGGCGATCGGGAGGGTCTCGGTGCCGGCTCGCAATGGGAACTCGTGCTCGTAGTACCGCAGCACCGGCTCGTCGCCACTTTTGTCGACCTCGAGCTCACCGTCGGCCAGTACCTTGCCGATGCGCTGTCCCAGGACCGCCATCAGCAGCGGCTGGTCGCCGGAGCCCCAATCCACGTCGAACCACTCCGCATACGCCGAACCGGGCCCGTCCCGCAGCACCGACCACAGCGCGGTGTTGAGCCGGGCGGGCGTCGGCACAGCTACATGATTCGGTACGACGTCCGCAATAGCGCCCAGCTGGTGGTCCGCCAACCCGGCCGCCAGTCGCTCGAACGCCTCACGCCCGCCCATCTCCTCGGACAGCCGATGGTGGTCGACCACGTCGTACCCGTGGGTGGAGCCGGGCGCGGCCTGCAGGATCGGGGAGAGGTAGACGTGCGAGATCCCAAGGCTGTGCAGGTATTCCAACACCGCAGCGGCGTCGTCGAAGCCGAACCCGGCATGCAACTGCAGCCGGTACGTCGCTTGCGGTGCGGCACTCATTCAACCGCCTGGCGCCGCCGGATCAGCACCAGCGTGCCGCGAGCCTCGATCCGGATCGTGCTGCCGGCTTTGTGCTCGTCCTCGCCCGGGCTGCCGGTCGCCACGGCGGTGTCGACCGCCACCTGCCAGGAGTCGCCGTACTGCTTGGCCGGCAGGAGGAAGTCCAGCGGCTGGTAGTCGCTGTTCAGCAGGATCAGGAACGAGTCGTCCACCACGCGCTCGCCGCGCTGGTCCGGCTCGGAGATCGCGTCGCCGTTGAGGAAGACCGCGACCGCGCGGGCGTCGTCGCGCCGCCAGTCGCCGTCCTGCATCTCCTCGCCCTCGGGGGTGAACCAGACGAGGTCGCCGAGCCCGTCCGGGCCGGTGTCGCCGTGGAAGAACCGCCGGCGTCGCAGCACCGGGTGGTCGGTGCGCAGCCGGACCACCCGGCGGGTGAACTCCAGCAGTTCGCGCTGCGACTCCGTCAGGTTCCAGTCGACCCAGGCCAGCTCGTTGTCTTGGCAGTAGACGTTGTTGTTCCCCTGCTGGGTGCGGCCAAGCTCGTCGCCATGGGCAAGCATCGGCACGCCCTGGGAGAACATCAGCGTGGTGAGGAAGTTGCGCTGCTGGCGGGCCCGCAGGCCCAGCACCGTCTCGTCGTCGGTGTCGCCCTCGACCCCGCAGTTCCACGAGCGGTTGTGACTCTCGCCATCCTTGCCGCCCTCGCCGTTGGCGTCGTTGTGCTTGTCGTTGTACGAGACCAGGTCACGCAGCGTGAAGCCGTCGTGCGCGGTGACGAAGTTGATGCTGGCCAGGGGTCGGCGGCTGTCGTCCTGGTACAGGTCGGACGACCCGGTCAGCCGGGAGGCGAACTCGGCGAGCGTGTACTTCTCCCCGCGCCAGAAGTCGCGGACGGTGTCACGGTACTTGCCGTTCCACTCGGTCCACAGGGGCGGGAAGTTGCCCACCTGGTAGCCGCCGTCGCCCACGTCCCAAGGCTCGGCGATGAGCTTCACCTGGCTGACGACGGGATCCTGCTGGACCAGGTCGAAGAACGCCGACAGCCGGTCCACCTCGTGGAACTGCCGGGCCAAGGTGGCGGCCAGGTCGAACCGGAACCCGTCGACGTGCATCTCCGTCACCCAGTACCGCAGCGAGTCCATGATCAGTTGCAGCACGTGCGGATGCCGCATCAGCAGGCTGTTCCCCGTGCCCGTGGTGTCGTAGTAATGGGTCCGGTCGCGGTCCACCAACCTGTAGTAGGCCGCGTTGTCGATGCCCTTGAAGGAAAGCGTCGGGCCGAACTCGTTCCCCTCGGCAGTGTGGTTGTAGACCACGTCGAGGATGACCTCGATCCCCGCCTCGTGCAGGGCCTGCACCATCGTCTTGAACTCGGTCACCTGCTGGCCGCGGGTGCCGGTCGACGCGTAGGCGTTGTGCGGGGCGAAGAACCCGATCGTGTTGTAGCCCCAGTAGTTCGACAGGCCGCGCTCGGCCAGGTGACCGTCCTCGGCGAACTGGTGGACCGGCATCAGCTCGATCGCGGTGACGCCCAACGAGGTCAGGTGCTCGATGATCGCCGGGTGCCCGATCGCGGCGTAGGTGCCGCGGATCTCCTCCGGCAGCGCCGGATGGGTCCGGGTCAGGCCCTTCACGTGCGCCTCGTAGATGACCGTCTCGTGGTACGCCCGGTTCGGCGGCCGGTCGTTGCCCCAGTCGAAGAACGGGTTGGTCACCACCGACAGCATCGTGTGCTGCAGGTTGTCCGTCGTGTTGAGCTCGCCCGGGTTGTCGAAGCGGTAGCTGAACAGCGACTCGTCCCCGTCGACCTGCTTGTCGATCGCCTTCGCGTACGGGTCCAGCAGCAGTTTCGACGGGTTGCACCGAAGCCCGGCGGCGGGCTCGTAGGGCCCATGCACCCGATAGCCGTACCGCTGGCCCGGCTGGACCGCCGGGAGGTAGGCATGCCAGACGAAGCCGTCCACCTCGGTGAGCGGCACCAGCTCCTCCGAGCCGTCGTCGCCGACCAGGGACAGCTCGACCTTCTCGGCCACCTCCGAGAACAACGCGAAGTTCGTACCGGAGCCGTCGTACGTGGCTCCGAGGGGATAGGGACGACCAGGCCATTTCTGCACCTGACGACAGTAACGACCCGACCGCCGGGACCCGTCATCGCCGCCTGTTCCGGTACCGCTCTACGGCCCCGGCCGTCCGCTGACAGGACGGCCGGGACCGGAAGGACGCAACCGGGAGACTCCGGGTAGCGATGGATGCGCGGTGCGCTACCGCTCAGCTGACGCTGAACGATCTCGACGGGCTGAGCGCCTGGAGGCGGTCGAGATCAGCAGGACGCATGGCCCGGTAGAGGTAGGTTCCCCGGGCGGTCGGCTTGATGGTGAAGGCGTAGCTGCTGGTCGACGTCAGCTTCCCGATGCTGACGGTGCTCCACTTGCCGCCCGAGTAGCGCTGCAGATAGATCGCGTAACCGGCCGGACGGGTCGGACGCAGACTGCCGTACAGCGTGACGGAACCGCCGAGTGCGAAGGAGGTCTTGGTCAGGTTCGCCGTCAGGACCGGCCGCAGCCCGACCAAGGGCGCCGGGCTGCGGGAACCCAGCAGGTCGACCGTCCCGTTGTGGCCCCACTGGTAGTACATCGACGCGGACGGTTTGTAACTGTAGGACACAGCTCCGGTGCTGTCGGACGTGACCTTGGTGAGCAGGCGCCAGGTGGAGGTGCCGTAGTTCCGCACGTAGAGGGAGATGACATTCCCCACGACCGGGGCGCCGGTGTCGACCCGGGTGACCTTGCCGGTGATCCGCGTCGCGCTGCCGTAGGTGACAGTGGTCGGCGAGACGGCTGCGGTGACCTTGGTGCCGACCAGGCGGGTGTCACTCGGGCGGCTCAGCTTGCCGGACGTGTCCTTCACCCAACTGCGGAACGTGTACGTCGTCGAGCCGGCGAGACCGGTCGCTGTCGTACTGGTGCCGGTGCCCGCGTAGACGGCGGTGCCGGCTGTCGGTGACGATGGCGCGGAGGTGCCCGCGTTCCGGCGAACGATGATCTGGCTGAGGTTGCTGATCGCCGGGTTCGTCCAACGGACCGTGGCGGTCGTGTACTGGCCGGTGGCGTCGAATCCCGAGACGGGCGGCGGCGGCGCGGTGACGTCGAGGTAGTTGCTGTCGACGTTGATGGTGACGCCGTCGTACGTCTCGTTGTGGCCGCCGCTGTACTGATGGATCCGCTGGTGGTTGGCCCAGTAGGTGTCCGGGATGTACTTGGTGGCCGACGTGTCGGCGACACCGTTCCACCAGGCGAACCAGAGGTAGTCCGGTCGCAGGTACTGGCTGTCGTTGTACGCGGAGGCCAGGTCGACGCCGCCGGACCCTGCGCTGGTGTAGACGCCGCCGAGGAATCCGCGCGCGTTGAGCTCCTGCCGCCAGCCGCTGAGGTACGAGAGCACAGAGGCCTTGCACGCGGCCGTGGACGTGTAGCCCTCGATGTCGGAGTAGATCGCGCTGCGCGAGCCGAAGCCCAGGTTGATCGCTGCCTGCGCCGCAGCGGCGGCCGCGGTCTTGCCCTGGGTCCGGGCCGTGGCGGGATCTGTCGACATCTTGGCCGACAGGGTGCTGCACGGCGCCTGCAGGCCGACGTCGATCAGGATGAACTTCCACCCGTTGGCGTTGTTGGCAGCCACCCAGGACGGTGTCAGGTTCGGCTGGGCGCAAGCACGGACATCGCCGCTGATGTAGATCCCGACGGCCTTGTAGGGGGATGAGCGCCACGCGTCCATGGCGGTCTGCGACGGCGCCGTGCAGGCGTCGAAGGCCTGGCCCACCATGTTGCCTGTCGCAACGATCGGCGCCGCGGCCGCCAGCGTGGCAGGCGCGGCCAGCGTGGCCGGCTCCGCACCGTCGGTCAACTGCGCACCGGTGAGAACCTTGCGGACGACCTGTTCCTGGTCGGGCGCGAACAAGCCGCTGACCAGCACTCCGGCGTCCTCCACCGCCACCTGGATCTCGCCGTCGACCGAAGGCGCGCTCTTGGGGAGAGCCGCCTTACCGTGGGCGGCCTTCACGACTCCAGGCTTGGCCGGCGCCTTGCGGTCGAGCGGCTCGACGACCAGCCCGGCGGTTCGCCCGACGAGATGGGCGGGGCAGTCGGTCTGGGCGGCACCGCGTCCGAGGTAGATCGCCGGTCGATCGAAACGCACGCAGGCGGTCGGGTTCTTCTGCAGGTCGACGACCTCCCAACCGTCCGGCACCGCCACCTGGTAGCCGTGGTAGGAGACAACCTTGTCGGTCGTCGCATCCGCCGGGTTCAGCGCGATCGCCAGGCCGGCAACGGTCGCGACTGCTGTGGCCAGGACTACGGGCTTCCAGAACTTCAAGAAATGCTCCCCAGGGCGTGGAGGTCGGCTAGCGCGCGGCCCATCGCACAACGGCGGCGGGCCGGAGGGAGTATGTCAGTACGAAGGGCCACCGGCGGCCCCAGGTCTCCCGCCCCGATCGGCGTACCGGCGACACCGCGGTCGGGGTAGTATCTCGCGATTGTGAAGCCGCTCTCAGGCCGGAACCCGGTCTTCGTGGACCCGACCGGCCGTCGGCACCGCACCGTCCGCCGCGTCGGGGCGGTTCTCGCCGTGCCGGCGGTCGGCTACGTCGTGCTCCTGGTCAGTACGCTGCTGGGCGGCCCGACGGTCGGCACACCCCTGCTCCCGCAGGCCGGCCAAACACACCCGGCCTCCAGGCCGAACCCGGCGATCACACCGACGCCGCCGCGCCCCGGCCAGCCTTCCGGCTCCGTCGAGACGCCCGGTCCCACCACGTCGACACCGGTTACGGTGTCGACGCCCATCCCGGGCCCGACCCCGACGACGGTTCCCAGCCAGACGCTGACGCCCACGACGAGTCCCACCACGACGCCGAGCACGCGGCCGGGCACACCGTCGAGCACGACGTCGCATGGTAAGCCGACCAGCGCGCCCGGGCGCACCAAGACACCGAACAGGCCGTGACCCGCAGAGTGGCCCGGCGGGCCCGGCCGGTGCCTCTGCGGACGCACTGGCTGATCTTGACGGTACTGATGGTGTGCTTGTCCGGCGCGTTGTTGCTGAACGGCTACACCCACCACCTGTACGGCACCGATCCGGACGGGGCCGCGCGACCTCCCGGGCCGACGGCAGGCGTGCCGCGCGCCGTCACCTCCGGTGGTCCCGTCATCGATGCCGACCCGAACGGGGTTCGCTCCGCCCGGCCCAAGCCGCGCACCATCGCCATCACGTTCGACGACGGGCCGGACCCCGAGTGGACCCCGAAGGTGCTCGATCTGCTGCGCGCCCAGCACGTCAAGGCGACGTTCTTCGTGGTCGGCACCCAGGTCGCCGCCCATCCGGAACTGACCCGCCGGATCCTTGCCGAGGGGCATCAGCTGGGGCTGCACACCTTCACCCATGCGAACCTGAGTACCGCGCCGTCGTGGCGGCGTTCCCTCGAACTGCGACAGAGCCAGCTCATCCTGGCCGGCGCGGCCGGGGTCAGCACCGCGCTGCTGCGGCCCCCATACTCCTCCGAGCCCAGCGCCGTCGGCGACGCCGACTGGGCGGCGATCAAGCAGGCACGCGAGCTGGGTTATCTCACCGTCCTGACGACGCAGGACAGTGAGGACTGGCGCCGGCCAGGCACCAGCAAGGTGATCGCGAACGCCACCCCGCGAGGTAAGGCCGGGCAGGTGCTGCTGATGCACGACGCCGGCGGCGACCGCACCCAGACGCTGGCCGCGCTCAAGAAGTTGATCCCGACGATGAAGGCTCGCGGGTTCCGCTTCGCCACGGTCAGCGCTGCCACCTCGATCCCCGAGCCGGTCCATCCGGTGGGCGCCCTGGAGCGCGGACGCGGACTGGCCGTGATCTGGGCGATGCGGCTCAGCGACGGCATGCTGACCGTGCTCACGTGGCTGCTGTATGCCGCGGGCGCGCTGAGCGTGCTGCGTGCCATCACGACGGTTGTTGCGGCCCGCCGCCACGCGCGCGAGCGGTACTGGTCCTGGGGCCCGGAGGTCACGGAGCCGGTCACCGTCATCGTGCCGGCGTACAACGAGCGCGCCGGGATCGAGGCGGCGGTGATGTCGCTCGTCGCCTCGGACCACCCGGTCGAGGTGATCGTGGTGGACGATGGCTCGACCGACGGCACCGCCGACGTGGTGGAGGCGCTGCGGATTCCCGGCGTACGGGTGTTCCGGCAGCCCAATGCGGGCAAGCCGGCGGCGTTGAACACCGGCCTGCAGGCGGCCTCGTTCGACCTCGTGGTGATGGTCGACGGCGACACGGTGTTCGAGCCGGACGCCGTGCGGATGTTGGTCCAGCCCTTCGCCGACCCGAGCGTGGGCGCCGTGTCGGGCAACGCCAAGGTCGGCAACCGCGGCGGCCTCCTCGGCCGCTGGCAGCACATCGAGTACGTCGTCGGCTTCAACCTCGACCGCCGCCTGTTCGACCTGGCCGAGTGCATGCCGACCGTGCCGGGCGCTATCGGGGGGTTCCGGCGCAGCGCGTTGCAGCGGATCGGCGGCGTCAGCGACGTCACCCTGGCCGAGGACACAGACCTGACGATGGCGCTGTGCCGCGACGGGTGGCGGGTCGTCTACGAGGAACGCGCTCGCGCCTGGACCGAGGCGCCCGCCTCACTCGGCGCACTGTGGCGTCAGAGGTACCGCTGGTGCTACGGCACGCTGCAAGCGATGTGGAAGCACCGCGGCGCTCTGGTCCAGCGCGGTCAGGCGGGTAAGCTCGGCCGCCGCGGCCTCGGGTACTTGCTCATGTTCCAGGTCCTGCTGCCCCTGCTGGCCCCCGCCGTGGACGTCTTCGCCCTCTACGGGCTGGTGTTCCTAGACCCGATGCGGGTGATCGGGGTCTGGGCCGCCTTCCTGGTGCTGCAGACCGCGATGGGGCTGTACGCGTTCCGGCTGGACGACGAACCGGCCGGGCCGCTCTGGAGCCTGCCGCTGCAGCAGTTCGTGTACCGGCAACTGATGTACCTGGTGGTCATCCAGTCCGTCTTCACCGCTCTGGCCGGTTCCCGGCTGCGGTGGCAGCGGATGGAGCGGTACGGCAGCCTCGACGTGCCGCCGGGCTCGGCCGACGACCTGGTCGACGCGACCCGCTGATCCTTCAGGCCGCCTGGTGCCTGCCCCGGGAACCACCCTCGGGGCGGGCGCGCCTCACACGAGGTAGCGGTCGCCCGGGCGCAGCACCCGCAGCCAGCAGCTCCCGTACGGCCCGACCTTGTGGCGGAGGATCCCGTCGCCGCCCACGTCCGTCGTCCGCCCGGTGAGCAGGTCTGCCACTCGGACACCCACCCCGTTGCCGGCCACCGCCAGCGTGACCTCCGCCGACTCCGCCGCGAAGTTGTGCAGCGCGATGACCGTGCCGCCCTCGTAGTCGGACCGATGCGCCAGCACCGACGTCGCCTCGTGCTCCAGCAGGGTGCACTCGCCCCACGACAGCTCCGGACACTCGCGGTAGCGCTGGATGAGGAGCTTGATCCAGGACATCAGTGAGTCCGGGTCACGCCGTTGGTCGGCGACGTTGACGTGCTCCGGCCCCAGCTCGCCCTCGACCACCGGACCTGCCAGGTCCGCTGGATCGGCGGTCGAGAAGCCGCCGTTGCCGCCGCGGCTCCACTGCATCGGGGTCCGTACGGCGTTGCGCCCCTCGGCGGCGAGGTTCTCCCCCATGCCGATCTCCTCGCCGTAGAACAGCACCGGCGTCCCCGGCAGGGAGAGGAGCAGGCTGTAGACCATTCGGATCCGGGCCGGGTCGTTGCCGAGCATCGGAGGCAGCCGGCGCCGCAGTCCGCGCCCGTACAGCTGCATGTCCTTGTCCGGCCCGAACGCGTCGAAGACCTCCTGCCTCTCGCCCTCGGTCAGCTTGTCCAGGGTCAGCTCGTCGTGGTTGCGCACGAAGGTGCCCCACTGCGCCTCCTCCGGCGGGACCGGCCGCTCCCGCAGCGCCTTGGCCAGCTCGGCCGGGTCCGACCGGGCCAGCGACAGGTACATCTTCTGCATGCCGATGAAGTCGAAGCACATGTTCAGCTCGTCGCCGTCCTCGTCGCCGAAGAACTCGCGCGTCTGGTCGTACGGCAGGTTGACCTCGCCCAGCAGCACGGCCTGACCGCTCCGCCGGCTCATGAAGGCGCGCAGGTCCCGCAGGAAGTCGTGCGGGTCGGGCAGGTCCGCCGCGTCCAACGCCCCGGCCGTGTCCAGCAGGAACGGCACCGCGTCCACGCGGAACCCGGACAGGCCCAGCTGCAGCCAGAAACCGATCACGCGGATCAGCTCCTCGCGCACCTCCGGCTGGGCGATGTTGAGATCCGGCTGGTACTTGTAGAACCGGTGCAGGTAGTACTGGCCCGCCTGCTCGTCGTACTGCCAGAGGCTGTCCTCCTTGTCGGGGAACACCAGCCCCTTGGGGCCGTCCTCCGGCGGCTCGTCCCGCCACACGTACCAGTCCCGGTACGGCGACTCGCGCGAGGCGCGGGCGCTCTTGAACCACGGGTGCTGGTCCGACGTGTGGTTCACGACCAGGTCGGCGATCACGCGCATGCCACGGTCCTGCGCCAAGGTGATCAGCTCCACCAGGTCGCCATGGGTACCGAGCCGCGGGTCGACGCCGTAGAAGTCCGTGATGTCGTAGCCGTCGTCCCGGTCGGGTGTCGGGTAGAACGGCATCAGCCACAGGCAGGTGACGCCGAGCTCGGCCAGGTGGTCGATCCGCTGCGACAGGCCGCGGATGTCTCCCCGGCCGTCGCCGTCGGTGTCGAAGAAGGTCTCGATGTCCAGGCAGTAGACGACAGCGTTCTTCCACCACACATCAGCGGTCTCGGTCAGCCTCACGGGCGGGTCACCTCCAGTTGGGGCAGCACTTTCTCGCCGAAGACGTCGACGAACTCCGTCTGCTCGCGACCCACGTGGTGCAGGTAGATCGCGTCGAAGCCCAGCTCGGCGTACTCGTTCAGCCAGGCGGCGTGGCGGGCCGGGTCGGACGAGACCCGGACGGCCTGGTGCATCGCCTCCGGGGTCACGTGCTCGGCGGCCTGGTCGAGCACCTCGACCGTCGCGACGTCCCAGCACAGCGGCGGCGCGAAGACGTTGGTCCGCCACTGGTCGTGGGCGATCCGCAGGGCCTCGTCCTCGTCCTGGTGGTAGCTGAGGTGGACCTGCAGGCACACCTTGCCCCGGCCACCGGCTCCCCGGTACGCCGCGATCATCCGGCGCAGGTGGTCCGGTTCGGCAGCAACCGTGATCAGCCCGTCGGCCCAACCGGCGCACCACTCGGCCGTCGCGGTGGAGACAGCCGCGCCGAGCAGGGCGGGCGGGGTCTCGGGCAGTGTCCACAGGCGGGCGCGATCGACCGTCACCAGTCCGTCGTGGCTCACCTCCTCACCCCGCAGGAGCCGGCGGATCACCTCGGCGCACTCGCCGAGTCGCCGGTTCCTCGTCTCCTTGGGCGGCCAGACCTGCCCGGTGATGTGTTCGTTGCTCGCCTCGCCGGTGCCGAGCGCCGCCCAGAACCGCCCGGGGTACATCGAGCCGAGCGTGCCGATCGCCTGCGCGATGATCGCCGGGTGGTATCGCTGGCCCGGCGCGTTCACCACTCCGAAGGTCAGGCCGGTCGCCTGCAGAGCGGCCCCGAGCCAGGACCACGCGAACCCGGACTCGCCCTGCCGCCGGCTCCAGGGGCTGAAGTGGTCCGAGCACATCGCGGCGGTGAACCCTGCCTGCTCCGCGCGGACCACCGCCGCCAGCAGGTCGGCGGGCGGGACCTGTTCGTGGGAGGCGTGGAATCCGTAGACGGTCATGGACCGTCCAGTGCCCGCCTGCGCGGAACGTACACCTCGGGAGGGACCGGCGCGGCCTTCGGCGGGTTTGGAGTGGCTCTGGCGTTGGGCGCCTGGTCGTACCAGCGACGCAGCCGGCCGGTCTGCCGGTCGTCGTCACGCCAGGGGTAGGTCCACTACTGGCCGGCGGCGACGTTGGCCTGGTCGACGATGCCGGTGGCGACCACCCGTAGCTTGACGTTGCCGGCCTGCGACAGCCGGACCAGGAAGGCGAAGGCACGGTCCGAGTCGAGGCGGTAACGCTCCATCACGATCCCGATCGCCTGGCCGATCACGTTCCGGGTGGCCAGCGCCTCGTTCAGGGTCTCGTCCTGCCGGGCCCAGCCCATCGCGACCGCGATCTGCCCGGCGAACATGCTGCCCAGGGCGATCGCGTCCCGATCGATCGCTCGGGGTTCCAGCGCGTACAGGTTCAGCGCGCCGCGGACGTGCGGCTCCGCCCGGAACTGGAAGGCCACCTGGGAGCCGAAGCCCAGCGCGGCGGCCTTCGGACCGAAGTCGGGCCAGCGTGGATCGGTCGCCAGCTCGTCGACCACGACGATCGGTTCCTCGATCGCGGCGTCGAGGCACGGGCCTTCGTGCAGCTCGTACTGCAGGTGGTCCGCGCGGCTGACCATCGGGTCGGTGGGCGCCAGCGTCTCGATCCGGCCGTCCCGGGTCGTGATCGAGATGCTCGCCTCCAACACTGCCGGTATCGTGTCCGCGGCGGCCCGGGTGATCAGACTCAGCGTCTCGTCCAGGTCGATCGGTGCCTGCAGCGCTGCTGCGACCTCGGACATGGTGTCAGCGATGTCTATGTGCAGCGGTTTGGTTTCCATCGGCCAGCTCCTAGCAGAAAAGAGCCGACCCACAGGCGTCGGCTGCCTGGCCCCAAGTGTGCCTCACGCCTGCCCGAGGGTGCTGCTCCCCTCGGTACCCGACCACTCTTCGGACAGGGAACGACCCCGACGCTGTCGTTTTCAACGCCGAGGCCTGGAGCCCGTGGTCGCTCGAGCGTTCACGATCTCGTGCCGCCCCGGTGCCCCGATCCGCCCGGGGTATGCATCCTTGTCGGCCGCGCTCGCCGGCCGCCCTGGAACGGCGTCCCCGCGCGGCCAGAGCATGGCTCCCGTCGCAGAACGGCTTCGCCGCCGAACGCCCGCAGCGGCAGCGGGTCGATGACCTCACCGTGTTCGTCCTGCAACTGAAAGTCGCCGCGAACCTGGGTGGTCATTCCGGAGCTGTGCTGCGCAGCAACCCGACGCGGTCGGCGACATCAGCTTCGGCGCGGCGTGCTCGCCAGGCCTCGACAACCTGTTCGCCGGGCAGTGGCCGGCCGGCCTGGGCGTCGGCGAGGACCGCACCGAAGCCGCGAGCTGAGCTCATGCTCAAGCCGAGCCCGCGGTGATCCTGTCGAGAATCCGGCCCTGACGAGAACCGGCCATGTCCGGCGTCTGCCAGGGGAAACCGATAGACCGCCGCGTGCGCCGACGGTAGGACAGGGACATGCTTGCCGCGCGCACCCTTCAACGATCCGCTATCGCCACAGTCGTTCTGCTGCTCGCCTCCTTGCTGGGCCTGCCCGCCTCGGGTCAACCGGCCGACTCCGGAGCTGTTGCAGCCGGGGCCGGACCAGCTGCGACGGTGACACTGGTGACCGGAGACAAGGTCCGCCTCACCCCGACGCCAGGCGGTGAGCCACGGGTGGAGTTCATGCCCCGCGGTGGTGACCAGCGGCGGAGCTTCTCAGTACGGCGCGAGGCGGGCCGGGTCGAGGTGATCCCACACGACGTAGCCCGACTCGTGCCCGAGGTGCTGGACCCGGCGCTGTTCGACGTGACCGGCCTGGTCGACATGGGGTACGACGATGCCCACCGCAACGGTCTGCCGCTGATCCTGCGCGACGCGCCGGGCCTGCGGACCAAGGCGGCGACGGGGCTGAAGGCCTCGCACGCGCTGCCGAGCCTGGGCGCGACCGCCACGACGTTGGACAAGGCCGGTGCCGCGCAGTTCGGACAGACGCTCACCGAGCTGGCCGGGTCGGTGACGGCGGCGCCGGCGCCCGACGCGACCGCGCGTGCTCTGCGCAACGCCGGCAAGATCTGGCTGGACGGTCAGGTCAAGACCGCGGAGCTGGACGCGTACCTGTCGCAGGTCGGAGCGCCGAGCGCGTGGGATCTCGGGCTGGACGGTTCGGGCGTGAAGGTCGCCGTGCTCGACACAGGCGTGGACGAGGGCCACCCGGCCTTGGCCGGCCAGGTCGACGCGGCGGCGAACTTCACCGATGAGCCGACCACCGACGACGGCAACGGTCATGGCACCCATGTGGCGTCCTTGGTGGCCGGGAACGGCGCCGGGTCCGACGGGGCGCGCCGAGGCGTGGCCGCGGGTGCCGACCTGCTGGTCGGCAAGGTGCTCAACAGCGAGGGCTTCGGCCAGTCCTCGTGGCTGATCGCGGGCATGGAGTGGGCGGCGGCTCAGGGCGCCGATGTGGTGAACCTGAGCCTGGGCGCCCGCGCGGGTGAGGCCGACGATCCCGTGGCTCTGGCCCTGGACAAGCTGACTGCCCAGTACGGCACGTTGTTCGTGGTCGCCGCCGGGAACGCCGGTGGGCTGGGTCGCAATCCCGCGACGATCGGCTCGCCGGGCATAGCCGCGTCGGCGCTGACGGTCGCCGCGGTCGGCTCCGACGACCGGCAGGCGGGGTTCTCCTCGGAGGGCCCCACCCGTGGCACGTACCGCCTGAAGCCCGACGTTGCCGCGCCCGGCGTGGAGATCCTCGGTGCCCGGGCGGGTGCCCGTACCGATGACCTCTATGTGCCGATGATGGGGACCTCGCAGGCCGCCCCGATCGTTGCGGGTGCCGCGGCGCTACTGCTCCAGCAGCACCCCGATCTGACCTGGCAGCAGCTGAAGGCACGGATCGTCACCACCGCGGCGACCAACGACACCTACACGCCCTGGACCGTCGGCGGCGGTCGCCTCGACCTTGCTGCGGCAACCTCGCAGCCGCTCACCAGCGACCTCGCCAACCTCGACTTCGGATACGTCAAGCATCCCGACGAGTCACCGCGCGGCAAGACCGTGACGATCACCAACACCGGAGCGGAGCCGGTCACCCTGCAGGTGACCGATCAGGAGTTCGTCGAGGACTTCGACTTCGGGGGTGGCGCCGCGGCGCCCGACACTGCCGTCGTCGTCTCTCCCGCGAACCTGACCGTGCCCGCCGGCGGGACCGCGACCACCACGATCACCCTGGACCCGGCCGCCGTGGACGACGGAATCGGTGGGGGTTCCGTGCTGTTCGCATCCGGAGGCGAGGCGGTGCTGCGGCTGCCGGTCGGGTTCGTCGACGAGCCGCCGCGCTACGACGTCCACCTCAAGGTGCTCGACCGCCACGGCGCCCCGGCAGCGACCCGGGTCAACCTGAAGAGCGGCGACGACTTCTACTTCGCCGGGGTCTCGCTGGACGAGAACGGCGAGGGCACGGTGCGCGTTCCCCCGGGCACCTTCAGCGCGTTCGCCACGGTCGTCACGCCGGCCGCCGCGGGCGATCCGGAGACGTACACGATCGCCGGCGACAGCGCGGTGGACGTGCATGCCGACACGACGGTCGTACTCGATGCCCGCGCCGCGAAACCCCTGCGCGCCCCGACGATCACCGGGCAGGCCACGGCGGTCGCCGACACCGTCGGCATCTGGTGGAGCCACATGGTCCCCGGATGGGGCGGCTTCACCGATGAGCTCTACGTCGAGCCGGAGCAGATCGCTCGCGGTCAGGTCTTCATCACGCCCACCGAGCCGGTCACGCACGGCGTCTTCGAGAGTGCGCTGCGCTGGGACCTCGTCCCGACCGGCAAGATCTCACCGAACGCCCCGGCGGTCTACGAGCTCTTCAACACCGCGCCTCGCTTCACCGACCCGCTGTCGCCGACGATCGACCCGCGCAAGCTGGCGCGGGTGGAGCACACTTACCGCGGGGCCGGTCAGCCTGGTCCACGGGTCGCCGGCCTCGGCTTCACGGGTCAGGTCAGCGGCATCTCCCTGATCAAGTTCCGCGAGATCGACGTCCCTTCCACGACCTCGATGCTGATGACGGCATCACCGGCCGTGCTCTGGTCCCACACCCTCACGCTCCCGGATCAGTGGACCCCTGGGCTGCGGGCGCCATACCGGAGCTACGCCGAGGGTGAGCGGGTCAGCGAGGTCTGGGGCGATGGACTCCACCCCGGGATGTACGAGGCCTTCCACTCGCAGTACTCCCTCTACATCGAGGTCGGCGTCTCCGACGGTGAGCACGTGGGCTTCAGCCCGCCGGCCGAGTCGTTGGAGAGCAGCCGGCTCACGCTCCATCTCGGCGACGACCTGATCGGGACCACCGAAGGACAGACCGGCTGGTTCGACATAGCCGATCGGGGCGGACACTTCCGGCTCGAGCAGCAGTCGACATTCACCAAGGACGCGCTGCCGATCGCCCGGACGGCGACGACGACCTGGGAGTTCGACTCCCACCCGCCGTCCGACCCGTTCCAGCCGGACACGTACCCGACGCTGCTGGACCTGGACTACAGCCTCGAGGTCGACGCCCTCGGCCGGCTCGAGGCGAACCGTGCGGCCAACCTCGACCTGACGGTGTCGCGGAAGTCACACTTCGACTACCAGCCCGCGGACGTCCGTGCGGGGAGCATCTGGGCGTCGGCCGACGAGAAGACGTGGGTGCAGCTCCGGACCCGGCTTGATGGTGACGCCGTCCATGCCGTCATCCCGCCGGAACTGCTGCGGCCCGGTGGCCGGCTGTCGCTTCGCGCGAGGGCCGAGGCCAAGGACGGGGCCTCCGTCGACCAGACCGTGATCGGGATGTACCCGGTGCGTTGAGATGGTCGGCGGCGCTACAGGACCGGAAGGACGTCGCGGAGCACGGCAGCGTGCTCCGACGGGCCCGACAGGCCCATACCCATCGTGTTGACGCCCAGGTGCGTGGCACCCAAGGCACGCCAGCCTGCCGCGAAGTCGGCCCAGTCCTTCTCCGGCACCGCGCCAAGGGTCAGCCGCGCCTCGATCCCCACCTCGCCGGGGTTGCGGCCAGCCTCGGCCGCGTAGGCGCGCAGCCGTTCCACCTGAGCGCGGGCTTCGTCGTGCGGGGGGCTCTGTGGCATCCACCCGTCACCGATCCGGCCGGTTCGGCGGAGCACGGCCTCCGCCGAACCACCGAACCACACCGGGATGTTCCGGCGTACCGGAAGCGGCTTGAGGCCGGCGTCCTCGATGTCGTGGAAGCGTCCGTTGTAGGTGATCGTCTGCTCCGCCCAGAGTCGGCGGAGCAGCTGGACCTGCTCCGTCAGGCGAGCGCCCCGCCGCTCGAAGGGCACGCCCAGGGCCTGGTACTCGACGTGGTTCCAGCCGATGCCGACGCCCAGGCGCAGGCGACCACCGCTGAGGACGTCCACCTCGGTCGCCTGCTTGGCGACCAGCGCGGTCTGGCGCTGCGGCAGGACGAGCACCCCGGTGACCAGTTCCAGCTCGGTCGTGATGGCCGCGAGGTAGCCGAACAGCACGAAGACCTCGTGGAACAGGGACTCGTCGGTGTACCCGCGCCAACCGGGCCGGTCGGCGGTGCCGGCGCCGAGGACGTGGTCGTACGCCACCGCGTGCCGGTAACCGACCTCCTCGACCGTCTCCGCCCACTGGCGGATCACCGCCGGGTCGGTACCGATCTCCAGCTGGGGGAACACCGCTCCGATCTGCATCCGCGCTCCTCACTCGGTGGCTTGGGACAGCAGGCTGGTCAGTCCGTGGACGGCCTGGTCGAACGGCTCCACGGAGTTCGCCGCGCGGGCGAGCACGTAGCCGCCCTGGAGCACCGCCGCGATGGTCGCGGCCACCTCCTCGGGATCGAGGCGCGCGGGATACTCGCCGGTCTGCTTGCCCTCGGCAATCACTTCGGCGAGGCGCTGCCGGAGCCAGCGGAAGGTCTCGTCGACCGGCGCCCGCAGGTCCGGGTCGGCCATCACCTCCGGATCGGTGGTGAGCCGGCCGATCCGGCACCCCTTGAGGACCTCGCGGTCGCGCTCCAGGTACCCGGTGACCCGCTCGGTCGCGGTGCCGGCGGCGGTGAACTGCTCCTCCGCGGCCGCTCGCAGCTCCGCCGCCGAGCGCTCGATCGCGGTCAGGGCGAGGTCGGCCTTGCCGCTGAAGTGGTGGTACATGCTGCCCTGGCCGGCCCCAGCCGCGAGCTGGATCGCCTTCGGGCTGCTGCCGACGTAACCGCGCTCCCAGAGCAGTTCCTGGGCGCTCCGGATCAGTCGCTCCGCCGCCTCCACGCCAATGACTGTACCAACTCATAGGTACAGCCATGGACTTGCGTCGCGATGAGAGGATTCGACCGTGATTCTGGTGACCGGAGCGACGGGCAACGTCGGCAGCGCCTTGGTGCGAGCCCTGGCGCAGACCGACATCGCCGACGTCGCAGACATCGCCGTCCGAGCGTTCACCGCGGACGGGCACGAGGGTCAGGCCTACCGGCTGACCGGCCCGGAGGTGCTCACCCCGCCCCAGCAGGTGGAGGTCCTGGCTCGGGCGCTCGGTCGGCCGCTACGCTCGGTCGGCATGATTCGAGCGGAGACCCACGAGGAGCTGTTCGCGTCGCCGCCGGCGGCGCACGCGGCGGCCTTCGAGAGCTTCTTCGCAGACGGCCCCGTCGACGAGACTTCGGTGACGGATACCGTCGAGAACGTGACCGGGCACCCGGCGCGTACCTTCGAGCAATGGACCGCTGCCAATGCCGACGCCTTCCGCTGAGAGCTCCGGGGCCGACGCGCCCAGCGTCGCCATCGCGGTCATCACCTTCCGGCGACCCGAACTGCTGAAGGACCTCCTCGACAGCCTGCAGGCGCAGGAACTGCCCGAGGACCAGCCCTGCGCGGTGCGGATCGTGGTGGTGGACAACGACGCGGAGGGCTCCGCGGCCGAAGTGATCGCGGCGGCGGCCGAGAAAGGGCGCTACCCGATCGAGTCGGCGGTCGAGCCCGAGCCCGGCATCCCGTTCGCGCGGGAGAGGTCGGTCCGGCTCGCCTGGGACGACGACGCGCTGATCTTCGTCGACGACGACGAGGTGGCTCCGCCCGGGTGGCTCGCGACCCTCCTGGCCTGCTGGCAGCGCACCGGCGCCGACGTGGTGACGGGGCCCGTCCTGGGCCTCCTGCCGGCGGATGCGCCCGCCTGGAACCGGCACAGCGACGTACACGACTCGACGGGCAGGCACCGCACCGGCGACGTGGTCAACAAGGCCTACACCAACAACACCCTGGTGGCCCGGCACGTGTATCGCACCGTGACGCCGGCCTTTCACCCTGCGTTTCGGTACACGGGCTCCAGCGATCTGCACTTCTTCCTGCGGGTCCATCGGGCCGGCTTCCGGATCGTCTGGTGCGAGGAGGCCCGGATCCAGGAGGACGTCCCGCCCGCGCGAACGACGCTGCGCTGGCTGATGCGGCGCGCCTTCCGCTCGGGCAGTGGTGACACCATCAGCCGGCTGCTGATCCGGCCGGGCGTGCTCAGCTACCTGCAGGTCCTGGCCTATGCTCTGGCGCGGGTCGCATCAGCCGTCGGCTACGGGCTGGCCGGCCTGGTGCTGGCCCGGAAGCCCTATCTCCTGAAGGGACTCCGCCGCTTCTTCTCGGGCATCGGCAGCCTGGCGGGCATAGTAGGGATCAACCATGACGAGTACCGGGAGCGGCACCGACCTGACGGTGGCGACGCTCTGCCAGGCGATCTGGCAGGTGGAACGGGAGCGGGAGCTCCTGACCTGGCAGATCCAGGGCGTGCACCCCTGGCCGATCATCCGGATGCGCGTCTTCCATGAGCTGAGCAAGCGTGCCGGGATCCACGGCGACCCCCATCCGATCCGCCGTACGACGGCCGGCAAGGCGAGGCTGGTCGGCCGCCACCTGGCGGGCACCATACGACGGAACCCGTTCCTCGCCCGGGGCCCCTTCGAGGCCCTGGTGGTGCCGCACCCTCGCAAGCCCGGCGGGGTGGAGATCTATACGGACCGGCTACGGGCGATGCTCGGCGACTCGGCCCTGGTCATCGACTCCGGCATCAACGGCACTCCGTTGCCGGGCAGCCGCGATCTGGACTTCTTCGTGTCGGCAGCCGGGGCTCTCAAGCGCAGCTCCGCGGTCGAGGAGTCCCGATCGATCGCCGCCGACCTCGAGGCGCGGACCGGCGTCAGGGTGCCCGTCGAAGGGCTCGTCGCGCGTGAACTTCCCAAGCACCTCAGGCTTCGCCGGCTGTACCGCGCGCTGCTGAAGCGTCAGCGGATCAAGACCGTGTACGTCGTCGTGGCGTACTTCCATCAGCACATCGTCGGCGCCGCGCGGGATCTCGGCATCCGCGTCGTCGAGCTGCAGCATGGTGCCATCAGCCCGTACCACCTGGGTTACAGCTACCCCGGTCGGCCGGCGGTGGCGGACCAGCCGGATGAGCTGTGGTGCTTCGGTTCCTACTGGACCGAGTCGGTCGAACTGCCCGCCGGGATGCGCTCAGAGGTGACCGGCGCACCCTTCATCCACCCGCTGTCGCCGCAGGAGATCGCGGCGAAGGACCCGCAGCGCGTCATCTTCGCCTCGCAGGGCACGATCGGGCCCCGACTCCTGAAGGTCGCGCTGGACCTCGCCGGGCGACGGCCTGACCTCGACGTCGTGTTCCGCTTGCACCCGAGCGAGCACCCGGCCGACTACCAGGGCCTGGTCGAAGGCTCGGTCCGGCTCTCCTCGGGACCGGCTGAGCCCACGCAGCAACTCCTGGCGTCGGCGACGTACCAGGTCGGGGTGGCAACCACCGCGCTCTTCGAGGGCATGGTGCTCGGCTGCCGGACCGTTGTCGCCAGGCTGCCGGGGTGGGAGTACCTGGAGCCGGTGGTGCAACGAGGCGACGCCATCCTCGTCCAGGATGGCGCGGACCTCGCCAAACAGTTGCCCTCGGCACCGATTTGCGGCGACAGCGGCGCCTACTACGCGCCGGACCGGCTGGACGAGGTGCTCTAGTCTTCCGCGGTCGGGTGGGGGCGACGGGGGTCCCGGCCGATCAGCCCGAGCAGCCGATCCTGCAGTGGTGCATCGTCGGGAACCTTCACCTCCGGGCCGAACACCTCGATCCCGGGCCCGAAGGCGTCCGGCGTACGGAACTTCTCCATCAGGTCGGCCGGCACCGCCGAGGTGCTCGCCCACAGCGCGGCGACGTCCTCGGGATCCATCCTCTCGTCCTGCCCGGTGGCTCGGGCCAGATCCCACCCGTGCAGCACGAGATCGTCGCTGACGACCCGATCGATGTGGTCGGCGGCCGTCATCCGTCCGCTCGGCGTGTCGCACAAGGTGTCGGCCAGCGCGGGGTCGTCGAGCACTGCCTCCACGGCCGCGCGAGCGGCCCGGAACGCGCCGAGCGGGTCGTCCTGCACCGTCGGCTCCGGGTCGAGCGAGCGGTTCACCGGCCCCAGCATGGCGCCGTGCATCATCACGATGTGATCGACCACGTCCCGCGCGCTCCACTTCGCACATGGCGACTGGTCGCCCCACTGCTCCGGCGCCACGGCCGCGACCTTGGCCTCGAACGCAGCTGCCCGCCTCCGGTACCGCTCCGCAACGCTCATGTCCGCCCCTTTGCTCGTCAGTCCCCGAGTATGCCCCTCCGGCGTGTCCACTCCGTGGCCCCGCGATCCCGGGTCAACTCCAGCCGGTCGGGTACCAGGCGGGAGACAGTAGACGATCGAGGAGGCAATCCATGAGTGCCATCACCCAATCCGTGGACGTCGAGGTCCCGGTCACGACCGCCTACAACCAGTGGACCCAGTTCGAGTCCTTCCCGCAGTTCATGGAGGGAGTCGAGGAGATCCGGCAGCTGGACGACATCCACACCCACTGGGTGACGAAGGTGGGCGGTGCGACGCGCGAGTTCGACGCCACCATCACCGAGCAGCACCCGGACGAACGGGTGGCCTGGAGGTCCGACTCCGGCCCGCGCCACGCGGGTGTGATCACCTTCCACAAGCTGGACGACAGCCTCACGCGGGTCACGGCGCAGCTGGAGATCGACCCCGAGGGGTTCCTTGAGAACGTCGGCGACAAGCTCGGCGTGGTCGAGGGCCGGGTGAAGGGCGACCTGCAGCGCTTCAAGACCTTCATCGAGCAGCGTGGCAACGAGACCGGCGCCTGGCGGGGCGACGTAGCCCGCTGATCCTCACCTTGATCGGTGTCCGGCGTCCGTGGTCACCATGAGGCCTGTCGAGTGGTTACGGTCGGACCAACGCGATGAGAGGGAGCGGAGCCGATGCGCTACATGCTGCTGCACAAGACGAACGAGAAGCTCGAGGCCGGACTGCCGCCGGACGCCGAGATGCTGGCTCGGGCCGACCAGGTGCTGGAGGAGATGCGCCAGGCCGGCGTCCTGCTGACCGCCGAGGGCCTGATGCCGAGCTCGCGTGGCTCCCGAATCACCTTTCCGGAGGGAAAGCCTCGCGTGACCGACGGGCCGTTCGCCGAGACCAAGGAGCTGGTGGCCGGCGTCTCGATGATCCAGGTCGCCTCCAAGGCCGAGGCGGTCCGCTGGGCACTGCGCTTCGCGGAGGCCGACCCCGGTACCGAGATCGACATCTTCGAGATCGCCGGCTGACCCCGACCCCGCTCAACGTCGGCCGAAGGAGGTCGCGGCCGTGCTCGGACAGCATGTCCCCCACGCCGGAGAAGTCAGCCGGTGAGGTTGGTCGCGGCCCAGGCCTCGAGGTCGTCGCGGCGGATCGCGGCGGCCAGCAGGTCGGGGAACAGGTCGGGCGTGCAGGCGAACGCCGGTACGCCGAGCTCGGTCAGCGCCGCCGCGTTGTCCGCGTCGTACGACGGTGTGCCGGAATCGCTGAGCGCCAGCAACGCCACCAGCTGGACCCCGGACCCGACCAGCGACCGGGCCCGGCGGAGCAGGTCCTCGCGGACACCTCCCTCGTACAGGTCGCTGATCAGCACCATGACGGTCTCGGACGGCCGGGTGATCAGCTCTTCGCAGTAGGCCAGAGCACGGTTGATGTCCGTCCCACCGCCGAGCTGGGTGCCGAAGAGCACGTCCACCGGGTCGTCGAGCTGGTCGGTCAGGTCCACCACGGCCGTGTCGAACACGACCAAGCTGGTACGCAGCGCACGCAGCGAGCCCAGTACTGCGCCGAAGAGGCTCGCGTAGACCACTGATTCGGCCATCGAGGCGGACTGGTCGATCGCCAGCACGACGTCGCGCTGGATGCTGTGATTCCGCCGGGCATAACCGACCAGCCGCTCCGGCACGATCGTGCCGAGCGCGGGCGAGTAGTGCTTCAGGTTGGCCCGGATGGTCCGATCCCAGTCGATGTCGGCATGACGGGGCCGACCAGTACGCCCGGCTCGATCGAGGGCACCGGTCACGGCCGCACGGGTGCGATCCGCCAGGCGTTCCTCCAGGTCCGCGACCACTCGGCGGACGACCTCACGCGCGGTCTGCTTGGTCTCCTCGGGCATCACCTCGTTGAGCGCGAGCAGGGTGCCGACGAGGTGTACGTCAGGCTCCACCGCGCCGAGCAGCTCGGGTTCCATCAGCAGCCGGGTGATGCCGAGCCGGTCGACCGCGTCGCGTTGCATCACCTGGACCACGGTGCTCGGGAAGTACCGGCGGATGTCGCCGAGCCAGCGCGCGACCCGCGGTGCGGAAGACCCGAGCCCGGCCGAGCGCTTCGTGCCGGCCTCCCCCGGCTCGGCGTCGTACAGGGCTGAGAGCGCGGCATCCACCGACTTGTCCGCGACGGACAGCGTCAGGCCGGTCTCGGGATCGGCCTCACTGCCGAGCACCAACCGCCAGCGCCGGAGGCGTTCGTCGTCCACCTCACACCCCCAGCAACCGCGCGACGACCGGCAGCACGGTCGTCGCACGGTCCACGTCAAGCTCGGTCTCCTGCACCACCGCTCGGGCAGCGGGGTCGCGCAGCACCCGGGCGCGATCGCCGATCAACCTGCGCTCCGGGGAGGCGAACGTCCCGAAGGTTCGTCGCAGCAGCGGCAACACCTCGAGAAACGCGTCATCGCGGATTCCGCTCAGCCAGGTGTCGACCAGCTGCAGCAGGCGTTCGTCATGCACCAGCAGCAGACCGCCACCGGTCAGGAACCCCTCGACGTAGGCGGCGGCATCGGCCATCGGCGTACCCGGTGTCAGGGCACGGCCGAGCCGCAGGGTCACCTCCGCGCTCGCGAGCCGCTCGGCGTCGAGCATCAGCCGGGTGAGCCGCCCGGTGATCAGCGGCGGAACCGAACGGCGATCGCTCAGGCTGTGCAGCGTCTCCAGCCACTCGTCCCGCACCACTTGGTCCAGCAAGGTGGTGGCGTCCTGCACGCCGTCGATCAGCTCCAACACCTTCGCGGCCGCTTCGGCGTCGAGGCCGTGAACCGTCCGAGCGAGCCCGGCGCAGACCCGGGCGACCATCCGGCTCGCGACCTCGGCCAGCCCGGCGGTGTCGCTGCCGCGCACGTCGCCGTACCGCGCCGACCGTGCCAGTGCGGGCAGGGCGGCCATCAGGTGACCGACGTCCGCGTCTTTCGCGGCGCGCGTATCCACACCCCTCAGCAGCTCCGGCAACGCCCCGGCCAGGTCTGCCAACAACGACCGCTCCAAGGCGGCCGTGATCTCGGCCAGGGTCGATGAGTCGTCGGCGACGCGGAGCATCACCGTGGTCGCCGCGCCTGCGACCGTGGTGCCGTGGGCTCCGGCAGCGACGAGGTCCACCTCCAGGCCGGGGTCCCAGCTGAGCGTCCACAGCTCGCGGAACGTGCCTTGGCTGCGGCGCTCGTCCACTGCCGGCCGGCCCCAGTCCACCCCGAGGATGACAAGCCGGTGCAGCAGGCGCGACTTGTCCAGGTCGTTCGGCTTGCGCAGGTCCAGCTCCACCGTGCGCTCGGTCGCGTCGCGCTTCAGTCGCAGCCGCCTGGCCTGCGCCGCAAGGTCCGCCGCTACCGGCGCCTGCGGAGTCTCGGCCGGTACGGCGCCGAGACGCTCACCGACGACCGCCTCCCGAGTGACCAGCTCGAGCAGTACGTCATTGCCGCCGCAGAGCACGGCCCGGGTGGCCTCGGTGACCTCGCTGAGCCCTGCGAGCGGTCGCTCCCGGAGGGCGGCCAGGGTGTCAGCCAGTCGGACGGCCTCGATCACGTGTGCGCTGGAGACCGGCAGGTCCTCGGCGCGGAGCACTCGAGCCACCTCGGTGAGCCACCGAGTGGTGATCTGGTCGGGAGCGGTGAAGAGGTGGTGGTACCAGCCCGGCGAGGTCACGCCCGCGCCGTAGCCGCTGGCGGTCGCCAGCCGGCCGTGCGTCCACGGCACCCAGGTGCAGGCGACCTTGCGCTTGGGCAGTCCCTTCAGGATCCGCTGGTCGTGCGTTGCCGGAGGCAACGGTTCGGTGAGCGCCGGAACGTGCCAGGCCCCGCAGACCACGGCGATGCGCTCGAAGCCCTCCCGGATGGCCTTGCGCAGCGTCGTCCGCATGTAGGCCTCGCGCTGCGCCTCCCGGCCGCTCGCAACCTCGTCGGCGCGCAGGGCGCCCATGGCCTCCGCGATCACGGTGAAGGGCGGAGCCCCGTCTCGCCGGTGCTCGATCACGTCGTCCCACCAGCGCTCCGGATCGTCGTACCCACCGGCCGCCGCCAGCGTCGCCAGCGGATCCGCGGCCAGTCCGCGGTCCTCACCGGAATCACCGCTGCCGAACTGGTAGGCGGCCGGCAGGTCGCAGAACCGCACCGGCACACCGGCGGCCAGCGCATGGCGGATCGCCTGCCACTCGGGGCTGAACACGGCGAACGGCCAGAACGCCGCCCGGGTCGAGTCGCCCACGGCGTAGGCGAGCAGCGCCACGGGCGGCACCATCCGAGGATCGGCCGCCAGCTCGACCACCTTGTCCGCCTCGGGTGGTCCCTCGATCAGCACCAGGTCGGGACCGAGCTCGTGCAGCGCGGCAGCAACCGCCCTGGCCGAGCCGGGGCCGTGGTGCCTGATGCCGAAGAGGTGAACCGTCATCCGGTGATGTCCCGGCAGGCCCGGTAGAAGTCGGACCAGTCGTCCCGCTCGCGCACCACCGTCTCGAGGTACTCCGACCAGACCACCCGATCCGCCGACGGGTCCTTGACGACGGCGCCCAGGATTCCGCCGGCCACGTCGTACGAGCGCAGGACCCCGTCCCCGAAGTGCGCGGCCAGAGCCAGACCACCGGTTACGACGCTGATCGCCTCGGCGGTCGACAGCGTGCCCGACGGCGACTTCAGCGCGGTGCGGCCGTCCTCGGTCCGCCCGGCCCGCAGCTCGCGGAACACCGTGACGACCCGGCGGATCTCGTCGAGCGCATGGTCCGACTCGGGCAGCTCCAGCGCCGAGCCGAGCTGCGCGACCCGGCGCGACACGATCCGCACCTCGTCCTCGGCGGAGTCCGGCAGCGGCAGGACGACCGTGTTGAACCGCCGCCGCAACGCGCTCGACAGTTCGTTGATGCCCTTGTCCCGGTCGTTCGCCGTGGCGATCACGTTGAAGCCTTTGCGGGCCTGGATCTCCGACCCGAGCTCCGCGATCGGCAGCGCCTTCTCCGACAGGATCGTGATCAGCGCGTCCTGCACGTCGGACGGCATCCGGGTGAGCTCCTCGATCCGGGCGATCTTCGCGTCGGCCATGGCGCGATACACCGGGCTGGGCACCAGCGCCGCCTCACTGGGGCCCTGGGCGATCAACTGGGCGTAGTTCCAGCCATAGCGGATCGCCTCCTCGGCCGTGCCGGCCGTGCCCTGCACCAGCAGGGTCGAATCACCGCTGATCGCCGCCGCCAGATGCTCGCTGACCCAAGTCTTCGCCGTTCCCGGTACGCCGAGCAGCAGCAGCGCGCGGTCCGTCGCCAAGGTCGCGACGGCCACCTCCACCAGGCGGCGCGGGCCGACGTACTTGGGGGTGATCACCGTGTCGGCCACGGTCCCACCGAGCAGGTAGGTGACGACCGAGGCCGGGGACAACCGCCAGGCGGGCGGGCGGGCCCGGTCGTCGTGCGCCGCGAGCATGGCCAGCTCGGCGGCGTACTCGTCCTCCGCGTGCGGACGCAGCACAGCTGTGGTCACCGTCATGACAGCTCCTCGTACATCTCACGTCGAAAGATCAGGGTCTCCACCAGGCGCAACCGCCAGGTGTCCTCCGCACCGGTCGGGTGCCGGGTGATCGGATGGTTCAGCACCTCGGGTGGCACGGCCTGCGAGGCGATGCCGGCCAGCCGGGCCCAACGGCGATCGCTGCTCGCCCTGGCCAGCTGGTCCAGCACCGCCCCGGCCAGCTCGACCGGCCATGGCACCGGCAGGCCGCCGACGATCTCGGCCAGGTCGCGCTTGCCCTGCAGCGCCGTCACAGCGGCGGCCCACTCGGCAGGTGGCAACGCCCTGACCAGCTCGGACGGGCGGTGACCGGCCGTGGCATTCGTCCGCAGCAGGGCACGAGCCCAGTCGGCTGACTGCTCACGCACGGCCGCATCGGCGAGCGCACCGTGGAACAACTCGGGATCGCAGCCCGCGATCCGCCTGCGCAGCAGCTCCTCCGCGCTCTCCCCATAGGTCGAAAGCGGTGCGGCCGCAACGAGCTGACGAAACCACCAGGCGCGTTTGCCGATTGCCTGTTGGGGCTGCGGATCGACGCCGTCGCGCAGCATGGCCGCTTCCACCCGCGTCGGCAGCGTGACGACGAGAGCCCCCTCCGAGACCGCCAGGCAGCGCCGCACCCGCGTGGCCATCCGTTCGCTGTACCGGGAGCCAGGGATCCGCGCGAGCAGACCGGCCGCGACCCGTCGGACGTCTCGGGAGCGGTCGTCCAGCGCGGCCTCGCAGAACTCCTCGTCGGCCGGGGTGAGCCGTTCCGCCAGGATTCCGAGGAACTCGGCCCGCACCCCGGCGGGTTCGGTCTGCCACGCCGCGCCGAGCCTCGCCAGGGCAGAGGCCGGGTCACGTCGGCGGAGTGCGGTCAGCCAGGCACGCCGCTGGGCTGTCGTGCCGTGCGACCAGCTCGTCTCGTCGTTGCTATCAGCAACCACCTCGGCGAGGAAACGCCACTCGGGATTCAGCCCGGCCAGCCAAGCTGTCCGGCGACCGGCTGCGGAAGCCACCAGCGCGCGATACTGCGGACGACCGCGAGCCAGCTCCGCCAAGGCCGGCAAATGCTCCGGTGGCACGCCCCAGCCATGGGCCTCAGCCGCCCGCAACCATTCACCCAGCACCGCAGTCTGGAAGCCGCCCAGCATCGCCACCAGCCGCCGAATCGCAGCCGCACGAGGCGCGGGCCGATCATCCCCGACCACCGCGGGCAGCGGCGTCAGCCCTCGCAATGGGAGGCGCCCAGCCCGTCGATAGAGGGTCGCCAGCGCCGCGGCGTCCAACAAGTCACCCTTGCCGAGCGCCGCCCGGACCGGCTCCGGCAAGTCCTCGAACCGAGGCTCGCGCCGGTCGGTGCCGAGCAACGCCGAGCTCACCAGGCCATCCCAGCCCCTCATGACAGGACCACCGGCCGGTCACCGTCCCAACAGGTCATCGGTCTGAACCCGGCGCGAGTCCACTCACCCGCGACCGTCACCGGCTCGCCCGCCGAGACCGACAGCAAGCGCCACGGATCCACCGCGGTGACCAGCTCCAGCCCGTCGCCGGCCGCGTCGACCAGCGCCCAGGCCGCTCCGTTCCGCGCGGGCCGGACCTCACCGAGGACCAGTGGCCAGCGCTCGTTCCAAGGGTCGCGCCCCAACGAGCCCGCGTACGACGTCAACGCCTGCTTCGCACTGAGGCCGTCCGGCCGGGTGCCCGGCAGGCGCGGCGCGCTCTGGGTGAGCAGTGCCCGCAGCGGCAACGCCCCGGGGTAGAACGACACGACGCCGGGCACCAGCTCACCCGGGCGGCCCGGCAACGGATCGAGCTGCCGCCCGGCGACCGCGAAGCTCAGCACAAGCGCGATCCGGCCTGTGGACCGCCCGTGCAGCCAGACCCGTCGTACTGTCAGGCGATCGTCCGGCTCGACCACGCGGCCGAGCACCAGCCAGTCGTCCTCGACCTTCTCCCCCTCGGCCAGTACCCTCGCGGTCTCGACGGTCCAGCCGATGCGGGTCTGCACCGTCTCCACCAGCGGTCGTGGGAGCTCGTCCAGGCGGCCGTGCGCCGAGACCGTCAGGTGGATGATGGCCAGTTCCTCCAGCAGCTCCGCTGGCCAGTCGTGACCTCGACCGACCACGCCGGCCGCACGACGGACCGCACCGGCGAGGCCCGGCGCCTGGGCGTCGACCATCCGCGCCGCCAGACGACTGAGCTCGGCATACCCCCGTTTCTCGAACCCGCTGAGCCCGCGACGCATCTGATCAGCAAGCCAGCTCTCCAGCTCAGCCATGCCGGACGCCACCCGCTCCGCACGGCGGGCGGCTCGCTGCTGCGCCGCCGCGGGATCGGCAACCCCGCCCTGCCCCGCGGCCGTCGGCTCGGCCACGGCCCGGGCCTCACGGTTGGCCAGCCAGGCCGACGCCCAGTCCGGCTCGGTGCCCGATCGGATCTCGCCGGCGGACCACAGCAGCAGGAGTCCGAGGGCGTGCTTGCAGGGGAACTTGCGGCTCGGGCAGGAGCAGCGAAACGCCGGCCCGGTCAGGTCGACCACTGTCTGGTACGGCTTCGAGCCGCTGCCCTGACACAGCCCCCAAAGCGCCCGCTGTGAGCTACCCGATGCGGACCAGCTCGCCGCTCGGGAAAGCTCCTCCCCGGCCTTGGCAGCGACAGCATCAGGCGCCAATGCACGCACCTGCTCCGCGTCCCAAGGCTTCACCGCGCCCCCTCACCAACTCCAGCTTCACCCGTGAGCCGAGAGCATGCCACCCGCCACGGACGACCCGGGTACCAGCGCTGGTCGAGGCGCAGACCGGCCCTCCTCCGATCGAACACCGACGCACACGATGTAAGGCTCGTCATCCGAAATAGGCCCTGTTCCTAGCAGTCGATCTCGCGTAGCATCCGACTGCTGTTGAGTGATCAACATCGGGAGGCCCCGGTGGAGCTGTCAGGGCCCACCGGGGCCTCGCCCTGCGGCCACCGCCGCCCCAGTGCGGCGATGGCGAGGGCTGTCGCGATCAGCAGCCCCAGCCCAACCCGGAGGCTGCTCGCGTCCGCGACCCGGCCGACCAGCACCGGGCTCACGATGAACGCGCTGTAGCCGGCGGCTGTCGTCCTCGCCACGGCTCGGCCGGACTGGCCCGGTGCGGACCGGGCAGCGAGCGAGAAGGCAGTGGGCATGACCGGGGAGACAGCGAAACCGACCAGCAGGAGACCTCCGATGGCCAGCACTACCTGACTGGTGCTGACGGCCACGCTGATGCCGCCCGCAGCGAGGAGCCCGGCCGCCACCACGACTCGGCGCTCGCCCCAGCGCCGCAGCGCACGGGAGGCGAGCAGCCGGCCGGCCAGGGACGCCAGGTGGAAGCTGGCAACGCCGATCCCGCTCAGCAGGACGCCGGAGGCCAGGGCGCGGCTGAGGTAGACGGCCAGGAAGCTCTCCAAGGCGCCGTCGCCGAACATGGTCACCGTCACCAGGACGATGGCGAAGGCAACCGCGGGGATCCGCCACACCGCACCACCACCGGCGGCGGGGGTCGGCTCGGATGCCGCCGGCGACGGTAGCGGCACCAGCATGGCCAGTACGGCCGCCGCGGCCAACACCACTGCCAAGCCGAGATAGACGGCACGGAAGTCGACGCCGGCCCACAGCACGACGCCCGTACCGACGGCGCCGAGCGTCGCGCCGAAGCTGAACCCGGCATGCAGACCTGTCATCGCCTGGACGCCGTGGGTGTGCTCGTAATCGGCACCAACCGCGTTCGCGGCCAGATCAACGAAGCTGACGAACAAGCCGTACGCGGCCAGGACGACGAACAGCGAGACCAGTTCGCCCACCTGACTCAGGAGGGCGAAGGCGAGAGCGGTCCCGACGAATCCGAGCAGCAGCACAGGACGCCGGCCGAGCCGGTCGGCTAGCCGACCACCGGCGAACAAGGTGACGATGCCGGTCGCCGAGGCGGTCGTCAGCGCGGTACCCAGAAGGCCAGGACTCAATTGCAGCGCGGCCGACAGACCGGCCAGCTGGACGGCCCAGACACCGACATGGAAGCCGAGGACGAGGAAGATGCCCGCGGCGATGGCACGATGACGAGACTGGTTGCCGCGGACGGGACGAACGGTGACGGAAGAACGAGTGAACACAGGGACTCCTGCATCGGATACGCGGGATGGGCCGCGTCCGCGCAGCACACAGCGGCCGGTCGTCTACCGGCCGCGCTGGTCACTGCTGAAGGGACGGACGCGCGAGCTCACCGCGCGCGCTCTGTCTCCCCTTCGCCGAGATCTCCTGCCTGCCTGTTCACATCCCGCACCGTAGCTGCCGGCTCCCCGGCCGCCAACCGGATTTCGACCGTGACCTGCGCCCGATCAGGGGGCGGTCAGGACGGCGGCACCGAATCCGCCTTGACTGCTCCGCGCCGGCCCAGCGGCTGAGGAGCACCTCTTGTGGTGTCCCGGATCGTCTGCCCCTCGCTCTCGGCGTTGATCTCCGCGCCGAGCAGGACGGCGTACGCGCTCAGCCACAGCCACAGCATCAGGACGACCACCGCCGCCAGGCTGCCGTACGTCTTGGCGTAGTTGCCGAACGTCGCGACGTACACGGAGAAACCGATCGAGGCAAGGAGCCAGATGATGGTGGCGACGGCCGCGCCGATCGAGACCCAGCGCACCCGGGGTGCGTCACGGTCCGGAGCCAGCCGGTACATCGTCGCGAGTGCGACGCTGATGAGCACGACGGCCAGGATCAGGCGGCCCCCTTCGACCAGGACCCGGATCGGTGTGGAGACCTCATTGTCACCGATGATCGCCGGTCCGACCGCTAGCAGGGCGGCCGCGAGCAGGACGAACACGATCGTGCCGAGGGTCAGTGTCAAGGCGAGGCCCTTGCGGCGGACGAAGCCGCGGGTCTCGTCCTCGTCGTAGGCCATGTTCACAGCTGTGATGAGGTACCCGACGCCTCCGGAGGCGCTCCACAGCGCGATTGCCAGGGCGATCACCAGGCCGATGCCGAGCGACTGGCGTGGCGCCGAGGTGAGGGCGTCCACCTGCTGCAGCAGGAGATCTCGCGCGGACGACGGCATCGCCGCGGCCAGGTCCTCGGCCTGGGAGCGGATCTGGCCGGGGTCGGCGATCAAGCCGTACGCCATCACGGCAGCGATCATCGCGGGGAAGAGGGAGAGGAAGGCGAAGAAGGCGACACCGGCCGCGAGCAGCGGGACCTGGTCGGCCTTGGCCTCGGCCCATGCGCGCCTGAGGATCTGCCACCAGCCCCTGGCAGGGATCTGCACGGGCTTGTCCGCTGCTCCACCGGGCACCCGGGCCGCTTGGTCAGCCGCCGGGGCATCCTGCCGTACGCCGGCCCCGTTCCTGTCGATCGCCATCACACACCTCCTCGTGGTCCCCCTCTGGGGTATCCCGCCACACCCTCCTGAAACCCGGTCCCCCAATCTGTGGAAATCCTTCTGCCGATTCGTCGGTTCTGGTGCGGACTCGCCTCATTGCGCCCCAGAGGCGACGAATCGTCGGAAGGTTTTCCACACACCGCAGGCCGGGCGGCCTGGCGGGGCGGGGTGGTGGGCGGGGGTGGGGGGCGGGGGTGGGAGCGACGGGACGGGGTGGGAAGGTTTTCTTCGGGTCGGGGGCCGGGTGTGGGACGGTGACCGTATGGACATTTCACGGCTCGCACCTCTGTTCCAGGCCGAGGGACCGTTCGCCAGTGTCACCCTCGACGTCAGCCGCGCCAGCGAGACCGCCGCTCAGGCCCGCAACCTGCGGCTTCGCTCCGCCACCGAGGAGCTCGGGCGGCTGGGCGCCGACCGCGAGGTCATCGATCAGGTCGCCGCCAGGCTGAGCGAGCGGGTCGATGAGCCCGCGCCCGTCGCGCGGACCGTCGTCGCCACCGCTGCCGATGTCCAGCTCGACGAGCTCGTCCACCAACACATCGACCAGTCCATCGTCGGCTGGGGCGCCCTGCCCGACATCACCGGTTGGCTGGAGCTCGCGAGCCGCAACATCCCCTTCGTGCTCGCGCTCGTGGACCACGTCGGCGGTGACGTGGCCGTCTATCGCTCGGATGTCCCGCAGGCGTTGGAGGAGAGCTCGGCAGGCGGGGAGACGGAATTCGTGCACAAGGTGCCGTCGGGCGGTTGGTCGGCCCTGCGCTACCAGCACGTGACCGAGAACGTCTGGAGCCGCAACGCGGAGGCGGTCGCCGACGAGGTCGAGTCCCGGATCCGCGAGGGAAACCGGCTGATCCTGCTGGCGGGCGACCCACGGTCGAAGGGCGAGGTGGCCCGCCGACTGGAGACCTCACCGGCCACCGTGGTCGAGCTGGAGTCCGGCAGCCGGTCCGAGGACAGCGGTGGCGACGCCCTCCAGCATGCGATCCGCCAGGCATTGCTGGAGCACAGCGTCGCGCGTCAGCAGGAGCTCGCACATACCCTGCAAGACCGGCTGGGTCGTGGCGAGGGTGCCGCCGCCGGGGTGCGTGAGGTCGCCGGAGCGTTCGTCCGCGGCCAGGTGGACACGCTGTTGCTGGATCCCGCAGCCGCCGCTGGGACCGAGCTGAGGCCCAGCGATCATCCCGGGCTCCCGCTCGGGGCCGTGCCGGTCGACCAACCCGTCCGCGCGGACCAGGCTCTGATCGCCGCCGCGGCCCTGACCGATGCCCAGGTCGTCATCAGTCCGCAGAGCGTCCTGGGTGGTGCGCCCGTCGCCGCACTGCTGCGGTGGACCTGATGGCGGTGGGCCTAGTGATCTGAGGAGCGCGGTTCGCTCTTGCGTTCGGCGAGGTAGGCCAGTCGACGCAGCGTCTCGTTGTTGCGCCAGTGCAGCAGCGGCTCCGAGACAGCCGCGGGGATCAGCATCGCCGGTCCCTCGATCGCCTCCTCGCGCATCGTGACGAGGCAACCCTCGGGATGCGGAACGACGGTGATCTCCGCCCGGCCGGATCCGGCCGGCCAGGCCCGCACCTTCATCCGCAGCCGACGCGAGGGCTCGTACTCCTCCGCGGTCGTCGCGTCGTGGATCAGCATCGGCCAGAGCCCGACGGAGTGATGGACGCTGCAGCCCGGTTCCGGCCACCCGGCGTCGACAGCCCGGATCCGCGCCGACCCGACCACCCAGTTCGCGAACGTCCACCCGTCGCTCAGGACGGCGAAGACGGCTCCAGGCGACGCGTGGACGACCCGCTCGTTCTCACTCATGAGCCGTCGGTACCCGAGCTGTGGGACTTCATCCGCCGCCGCGACCGGGCCGGCCGCGCATGATCCGCCGCCAGGCTGGAGACCTGCTGTGCATGACCGATGCGATCGTGATCGGCGGCGGGCCAAACGGCCTGGTCGCGGCGAACCTGCTGGTCGACGCCGGCTGGGACGTCTTGCTGCTCGAGGCCGAGAGCGCGGTCGGCGGCGCAGTGCGAAGCAGCACGGAGGTCGCGGACGGGTTCGTGCACGACACGTTCAGCTCGTTCTACCCGCTCGCCGCCGCATCTCCGACCCTGCAGAAGCTGGAGCTGCACCGGTACGGCCTGGAGTGGTCCTATCCGCCGGCGCCCGTCGGCAACCCGATGAAGGACGGCGGCTGGGCGATCGTCCACCGCAACCCCGAGCGCACCGCGGCCGAGCTGGAGGCGCACCACCTGGGCGACGGCGTCGCCTGGCTGGAGCTGTGTGCCGACTGGGACCGGATCGGACCTGCCATCGTGGGCGCGCTGCTGAATCCCTTCCCACCGGTGCGTTCCGGCCTCGCCGTGGCCCGCCGGTTGCTCGGGCCCCGCGGTCTGGAACGCCTGCGCCTGCTGATCGGGTCGGTCCGCTGGGTGGGAGAGAAGCACTTCGGCGGTGACGCGGCCAGGATGTTGCTGACCACCAACTCCCAGCACGCCGACATCGGTCCCGAGGGAGCCGGGTCGGGCCTGATGGGCTGGCTGTTGGTGATGCTCGCCCAGCAGGTCGGCTATCCGGTTCCGCGGGGTGGGGCAGGACGGCTCAGCCAGGCGCTCGCCGACCGTTTCACCGCTCGCGGTGGCTCGATCGCCTGCGACGCCCGGGTCAGCCGGGTCCTCCTCCGCGACGGTCGCGCCACCGGGGTGCAGACCGTCGACGGCGATCGGTACGAGGCCCGCCGGGCCGTGCTCGCCGACGTGTCGGCCCCGGCCCTGTACGGCGGCCTGGTCCCGGTCGAGCAGGTGCCTCGTCGGACCCGGGAGCGGATGCGTACCTTCAGCTGGGATCCGGGCACGGTGAAGGTCGACTGGGCGCTCGACGGATCGATCCCGTGGCGGGATGTACCGAGCGCTGCGCCCGGCACGGTCCACCTGGCGCGCTCGGTGGACGAGCTCAGTGTCTGGGCGGCCCAGCTTGCCGCGGGCGTGGTGCCGGCGGACCCGTTCCTGCTGCTGGGCCAGATGACGACCTCCGACCCGAGTCGCTCACCGGCCGGCACTGAGTCGGTCTGGGCGTACACCCATGTGCCGCAGCGGATCCGCGAGGACGCCGGCGGCGACGGGATCACGGGCAGCTGGGACCGGACTGAAGCCGAACGCATGGCCGACCGGATGCAGGCCAGGGTGGAGGAGTTCGCGCCCGGGTTCGCCGACCGTATCCGCGCCCGCCGCGTGCTCGCGCCGCCCGACCTGGAGGCGCGCGACGCCAACCTCGTCGGTGGTGCCGTCAACGGAGGAACGTCAGCCCTTCACCAGCAGGTCATCCTCCGTCCCGTACCCGGCCTCGGCCGAGCCGAGACCGGCATCGCCGGCTTGTACCTCGCGTCAGCAGCCGCCCACCCGGGTGGCGGAGTGCACGGCGCGTGCGGCTCGAACGCCGCCCGGGCGGCGCTGCTCCACGACCGCCTGCGCGTGCGCGGTCAACGCTGACGCCGCCGCAGGGCAACACCGACCGCGCCGGCCGTCCCGGTCGGGCTCAGCGGGGCAGCTTGCGGGTGTCGATCAGTCGCTGGGCCACGTCGCGGAGCTTGATGTTGTAGTCCTGCGAGTAGCGGCGCAGCACCGCGAACGCCTTGTCACCGTCGATGCCGAACCGTTCCATCAGGATGCCCTGAGCCTGGCCGATGAGCTTGCGTGCGTCGATCGCCTGCCACAGCGAGGCCTCCTCGCGAGCGCTCGCCAGCGCCACCGACGCATGCCGGGCGAGGATGTGAGCCACCGCGTCGTCGTCGGCCTCGAAGGCATACGGCTCGGTGTTGAACAGCTGGAGCACGCCCAGCGTGGAGCCGTTGGTGTGGAGGCGGACGCTGAGCACGCTCCGGACGCCGAGGGCCGCTGCCATCGGCGCCCACCGCGGCCAGCGCTGCTCGCTGGCCGTGTCCGGCACTAGCACGCTGTCGTGCTCGTTCACCACGTCCAGCGACGGCCCTTCCTCACAGTCCAGCTGCAGCTGGTCGCTTTGCTCCACCAGCGGATCGGTCACGGCGGCGGTCTCCAGCTTGCCACCCCGCTGAGCGAGAACGATGCCCGCGTGAGTACAGCTCACCGCCTGCAGAGCGAACTGGAGGACAGCCTCGACAGTCTCCTCGACGCCCTGCTCCTCGTGCAGCTCGACCGCCAGGCGGGCAAAGACATCAGCGACCTCCGCGCTGTCGTCATCGCTCACGTTCACCCTGCCACCCCTCTGTGCCAGTCACTCCCCGCGCGTGCATCTTGCCTGACGCATCCATGATGGGCCGGGTAGACCCGCCAGACACGCCGCGAGTGAAAATCGACCTTCGCTGGTCAAGAGGCGCTGCCGAGGATCCGGGCGGCGTTGGCGTCGTACGGTCGCCGGCCGGAGACACCGCAGACCGGATGTCAAGAACCCGTAGGCGCTCCGACCGACCCGTGACAGCGCCTCAGGCTTCCCCACCCCAGACAGGACGATCACCGTGACCGACAACCTCCAGAAGCTCGTCCAGGAGTCCATCGACGATCTGGTCGAGTCCGGTGCCGAGACAGGTCTGCAGGTCGCCGTGTACGACCAGGGCGAGCTGGTCGTCGATGCCGTCGCGGGACTGGCCGATCCCGAGACCGGCCGGGCCGTCACCTCGGACACGCCCTTCTACAGCGCCTCGACCGGGAAGGGCGTGACCGCGACGGTGGCGCACGTGCTGGCCGAGCGGGGCCTGCTCGATACGACGCACCGATCGTCGACCTGTGGCCCGAGTTCGGCGCCCACGGCAAGGAGTCCGCCACACTGCGACACGTGCTGACGCACTCGGTCGGCCTACCGGCCGTACCCGCCGAAACGACAGTCGAGGACCTGACGACCTGGGACAAGATGACCAGTGTGATCGCCGCGGCCGAGCCGTGGTGGGAGCCGGGCACCAAGATGACCTACCACGCCCACACGTTCGGCTTCATCGTCGGTGAGCTGGTCCGCCGCGCGGCCGGCAGGCCGATCTCCCAGGTCCTGCGAGATGACGTCGCCGGACCGCTCGGTGTCGCCGACGAGTTGTTCTTCGGCGTTCCGGCGGACGCGCTCGACCGGGTGGCCAGACTGGACGAGCCGGACGGCATCCAGGAGATGCTGGCCATGATGGCCGACATGTTCGCCAAGGTGTCCCCGGCCGCCGTGATGCCGACGGCTGCCTCCGGCGGATCTCCGCACCGGCGCTCATCGCAGTGGACGAGCTGATGGGCCTCCCGGTCACCTGGGGTCTCGGTTACGCCATCGGTCGTCCTGGCTCCACGCCGGACCAGAGCCCGACGGCATTCGGCATGCAGGGCATGGGCGGAAGCACCGCGTACGCCGACACGGCCACGGGTATCGCGTTCGCACTGACCAAGAACCGCTTCAACCCGACCGAGGCCAGTGCCGCCGAGCAGGTGGGCGCCCTGGTCGCCAAAGCCGTCGCCGACCGCTGATCCCCGCGCCGGCCAGAGGACGCTCCGACTAGGCCGTGGCTAAGGCACGCGAACGTCGTGCTGGGCGACCCACACCAGGTGCCCGTGGTGGCTGACCAGCACCTCGCCATGGCCGGCGGCGTCCGCCCGACGGGTGAGCGCCTGGCCCGCGATCCAGCGCTCGCCGATCCGCACCTGCACGGAGACCGGTCCGGAACCGAGCTCCAGGGACGTGGAAGCGCGGTGCCCGGACCTCGTCCGGGTCCCGCGGGACTCAGGCGTGGCCGCGGCGCGGCGGGAGGTCCCGCCAGTGCGCTGACGTCGCACGCCGGCTTCGGAATGATGCAGATCGGTCATCGTCGTCCTCGGGAGGGACCGCAGTCGCCGACGCATCCAACGCCGACTGGCTGCTCAACCAGGACCCACAGTACAACCGGCCGGACGGCCTGCGACAGCGACAGTTCAAACTGCCCGGAACAGTTCTCCAGGCCTTCGCCGGTCAGCCGTCCGTCGGCAGCCTGCGGGTCTCCACCAACCGCTGGGCCACCTCCCGCAGCTTGACGTTGTAGTCCTGCGAGTAGCGTCGCAGCACCGCGAAGGCCTGGTCGGCGTCGAGGTCGAACCGCTCCATCAGCATGCCCTGCGCCTGCCCGATCAGCTTCCGGGCATCGATCGCCTGCCACAGAGTCGACTCCTGCCGGGCCTGGGACAGTGCCACCGAGGCGTGCCGGCCGAGGATCTGCGCCACGGCCTCGTCGTCCGCGTCGAACCTGTCCGGCTCCGCGTCGTACAGGTCGAGCGCTCCGAGGGGCGACCCGCCCGCGCACAGCCGCACGCTCAGCACGCTGCGCACCCCGAGAGCCGTCATCCGTTCCGTCCATCGTGGCCAGCGGCGCTCCAGCGCCGCGTCCGGAACCATCAGCCCGGGCGCTTGCTTCAGCACCGTCAGACCAGGCCCCTCACCACACTCGATCTGCGCCTCCGCCGCTGAGACGGCCAGCTGGTCGGTGGCCGCCGCGACCTCGACCTTGCCGCCCTTGCGCACCAACAGCACTCCGGCGGCGTCACAGGCAACGGCCCGCAGCGCGAACTCGAGCACCTTGTCGATCGTCTCCTCGACGCTGGGCTCGTGGAACAGCTCGACGGCCATCCGCGCGAACTCCGCGGCGATCGCCGAGTCCAGTTTCGGTCCACGACCCGTCAGGGGCTCCGCGGCGATCGCCAGAACAGGGCCGTCGGGCTGGGCATCGACCCTGACAGGGTCGTGATCGACCAGCACCTCCGAGACGATCTGCCCCTCGACAGCCGTTTCACCGGTTGTCAAGGACGAGCCGACCATGGCCTGTGCACCTGGTCGTGGTACGGCTCCATCGATCGCACAGGCAGGTTCGACCGCGGCGTGATGAACGCCGTTCGGTCGGATGGGGCGGGAGCCGGGTCCGCCGGCAGGGCCGACCTGACGTCCAGATCGTCCGGGTGGGAAGTCGCTCATCGTCGTCCTCAAGGCGCAGCTGCGGCGTCTCAACGACACCGGCTGACTTCCCAACCTGCGTGGAGCCTACCCGTACCGAGCAAGAAACGGCACCCTGTCCGGAATGCGGCGCACTGTGCCTAATTTTCGAACGGCCGACCCGAGACCGGCGGGTGGCCGCTCACCCGGGTGATGAGCTCGACGGCGACGTCGCGGAGTTTGAGGTTGTTGTTCTGCGAGTGCTTACGAAGGAGGGTGAAGGCCGTGTCCGCATCGCAGCGCTGCTGGCCCATCAGCAGGCCGATCGCCTGGTCGATGACGGTGCGCGAGGACAGCGCCTGCTCCAGCTGAGCCGCCAGCTCGGTCTGCTGGGCGGATCTGACCGCCAACGTCAGCGCAGCCGAGGCTTGCGCCGCGAACAACGAGGTTCGCTGTCGGTTCTCGTCGTCGAAGGCATCCGGCCGGTCGAAAACGTAGAGATTCAACGCCCCCACCGGGTGATCGTCCACGACCAGCGGGTTGCTGAGCGAGCAGCGCACGCCGTGCTCCACGGCCTTCTGCCGGTAAGCGTCCCACCGGTCATCGGCGCACTGATCGCTGACCTCGATCACCTCACCGGTTCGCATCGACTCCAGACACGGGCCTTCGCCCGCGCCGTACTGGTCCTCGTCGATGATGGCCGCGCGGTCGTCGCTGGTGGCGACGGTCAGCGGATGGCCCTCGTACCGCGTGGTGACACCGCAGGAGGCCGGCGGGTCCAGGACGCGGGCCGCCACGTCGGCCAGCTGGTCCAGGAACTCGTCGACGCTCGGTGCGTTCACCAGCAGCGTGTGGAGTGCGGTGACCACGTCGGTCTGATCGTGGCGCTGCGGATCTTCAGTTGCCATCGATTCACCTGTCCCGGACCAGGGGTCCGCGAAGAACGCCGACGACGACAACTCTGGCCGAAGCTGTCGCGGAGCCGACGACGCTCCCCCACGGTACCCATGGCCGAACCTGCTTGGCCGGGCCCGCCGTGGGGTACCCAGCCGGTCGGCCGTCAGGCCGGTGGAATCCGTCCAGCTACGGAAGGAGTACGACCATGACCACGGCTCGCGAGATCATGACCGCCTCGGCGGTGTGCGCCGCAGAGAACGAGACGTTGATCGAGGTGGCGAAGAAGCTGCGCGACGAGAACGTCGGCGCGCTGCCGATCTGCGGCGAGGACAACCGGTTGAAGGGCATGGTGACCGACCGCGACATCGTCGTCGACTGCCTGGCCGCCGGCGGCGATCCGGCGTCGATGACAGCCGGCCAGCTGGCCGGCGGCAAGCCGGTCACCATCGGCGCGGACGACCCGGTCGAGGAGGTGTTGGCAACCATGTCGGAGCACCAGGTCCGCCGCCTCCCGGTGATCGACGGACACAACCTGGTCGGCATGATCAGTCTCGCCGACGTCGCCAGGTCGTTGCCGGAGGACAAGGTCGGCGCAGTCACCGAGGCGATCTCCATCTGAGCCGAAGGTCCGTGACCTGCTCGGGGGCACGGACCTTCCCATCGTCTTGCGCCTGGCGCGTTCACTGATTGGCATCTGAGGTCATGGGTACGGGGTTGCCCTACGGCCGTGGCCCAACCCCTTGCCAACCAGGCCGGACAAAGCGACTGGGTGCAACCATGACCAGTTCCGACACACCCTTCAGGAAGCCGCCCGCCACCACCGAGCTGTCGCAGCGCGAACAACGGTCCGCCGAGGCGGAACGACTGCTCCGGCGAGCGGCACGAGAGCGTGACCCGCGCCGGTCCGAGCTGCTGGACAGCGCCATCGTGCAGAGCGCGCCGATGGCCCGCACGCTCGCCGCCCGGTACGACGGCCGCGGGGTCGACACCGAGGATCTCGTCCAGGTCGCGTACGTCGGTCTGGTCAAGGCCGCCCGGGGCTACCGGCCCGACTCGACCACGGACTTCCGGTCGTACGCGATCCCCACCATTCGCGGGGAGCTCAAGCGACACTTCCGCGACAACGCGTGGACGGTCCGCCCGCCGCGGCGCATCCAGGACCTGCAGGCCGCGATCAACGCGGCCGAGAGCGTGCTCGTCGCCCGGCTGCACCGCTGGCCCTCGCACGAGGAACTCGCCGAGCACATAGGCGTACCGGCGGAGCAGGTGGCCGACGCGCAGCGGGCGCAAGGCTGTTTCAACCCCCTCTCGCTGGATGCCCCGGTGACCACCGACTCGTCGCAACCGCTGGGGAGCATGATGTCGGACCAGTCCGACACGTATGTGCTGGTGGATCAGGTGGAGTCACTCCGCCCGGCCGTGGCCAAGCTGGCCGACCGCGATCAGCTGATCCTGCGCAGGCGGTTCGTCGACTACTGGACCCAGGCCGAGATCGCCGCCGAGATCGGGGTCAGTCAGATGCAGGTGTCGCGGCTGCTGCAACGGATCCTGACCACACTGAGGTCGGACCTGGCCGCCTGATCCTGGGCCTCGACAAAGGTCCGTCCGCGTGCCTACCGTTGAAATCGGTTCAGAGTGCAGCCGGCCCCACGCTCGTCTCGTGAGGATGCCGAGTTGGACGAATCCGGTTCCCGCTCCCACCAGGCTCCGCGAGCCGGCCACTTCGAAAGGTCGGTCGTACCCGGACCGGGGCTTGAGATCACGCTCGACTTCGCACCGCAGCTGCTGATCAGCAGCCTCGCGGGTCACCTCCGTGGCGCGGTCCGGTCGCAGCTGCGCCAGACCTTCCGGAGCGCCCTCGGGCAGCGGCCGGAGCGGGTCGTCGTCGACACCTCCGAGCTGGTGACCTGCGACGCCGACGGCCTTACCGGCCTGGTCGAGGCGCTGAGCGTGACCGGCATGGACGACCTGCCGGTGGCCGTCACCGGCCTGGCCCCGGCCAACCGCGAGAGGCTGCGGGTTCTGGCGGCCGGCAGGCAGACGCCGCTCATCCGGACCTTCTCCACCCTGGAGGACGCGGTCGACGAGTTGATGGCCGGTCCCGGCGCGCCGGATCCCGAGCTCGACGTGCTGCTGGCCGAGGTTCGCAACTTGCACCGCGCACTGCTGACGCGGGGCCAGATCGACCAGGCCAAAGGTGTGCTGATGGCCCTGTACGGACTCGATGCCGACGCGGCCTTCGCGATGCTGGTCTGGTACTCGCGCCGCACCAACCTGCCGCTGCGCGAGCTGTCGATGCGTTTCCTGGCCGCCCTTCGTCATGACCGGGCCGACGCGCTGACGATGGCTCGCGCCGACGAGCTGCTGGCAGACCTGACGTGTCGCCCACCGGAGGCCGGTGGGCGACACGAAAGGCAGCTTCGGGCGGACGGTTCAGCTGCCGGATGAACCGGTCTGGTGGAGTCGGCCCGCCGCGTCCTTGGACTCGGCGGTCACGTCCCATGCGGCCGACCTGCCCTCCTCGGCGACTGTTCCGGCCGCCTCGCCTGCCGTCTCCCGGACGTGCTCGACCGCCTCCTGCGCCGGCTGTTGGAGGTTCTCCTTCAGCTCGTACGCAGCCTCGACCGCGTGTTCCTTGATCGGGCCGGCCGCCTCGGCGGCCTTGTCCTTTGCCTGCTGCGCCAGGTCGCGTTCGCGCCGACTCGGCGGGAGGGCGGCGGAGACCACCCAACCGGCGGCGAAGGCGACCAGCCCAGCCGCGAGGGGAGCGCCACGGGTCTGCGCACGAGCGGCGTCCGGCGCCTCCTTCACCGCCTGCCCGACGCGCCCGCCCGCCTCCTGCACGGAGGACGCCGCCGAGCCCGCCACGTCCTGCACCGAGCCCACCTTGTCGCCGACGACGGAACGGCCGGAGTCTGCTGTGCCCATCACTGCCTCCTTCATACGCTGCATGCCGCCCCTGGCACGATCCACCCGCCGCCCGACCACCCGGGTCGGGCTGACCTTGTCGGTCAGGGCGTCCACGTCCCGGCTGAGGTTGCGCCGCGTGGCCTCGATGTCGCGCTTCAGCTCTTCTGTGCCTTCAGCCATTTCGCGTCCTCCTTCAGGGAATCGACCGTCTGGTCCGGTGTCGGGTTGACCTCGCGCATGGCCTTACGGCCGGCGGTCAGCAGCACGGCCGCGGCGATCGCCCAGACCGCGGCGACGATCAGCGCCGCCCAGGCGATGTGCATCACCTCGTTCAAGGCCCACATCAGGGTGAGCGAGACGAACAGTGCGAGCATCCAGCCGGCGAACGCGGCGCCGCCGAGCATCCCGGCGCCCTTGCCGGCCTTCTTCGCCTCCTCCCGCAGCTCCGTCTTGGCCAGCGCCAGCTCCTGCCGGGTCAGCGTGCTCAGGTCGGAGGTCAGCTGGGAGACCATCGCCCCGAGCGAGGAGTCCGCCGGCATCGCGCCATGCTCTGTGATTTCCGATGGGCCGGTCATCGTCGGCTCACCGACCCGTCCACGGGCCGAACCCGGGCTGCACCGGGGCGCCTGGGTCCGGGTCCGGAGCCACTGGGGAGGGCGTCGGTGGCATCAGCCGGTCGTCCGCGGGCGGCGTCATCTCGCCGGGCGTACCGGTCATCCCGGTCATCGGGCTGCTTGTCGGCGTACCGCCCGGCATCGTGGTATCGACGCCGCTCATGGCGGACGTGTCGCCGTACCACTCCTGGTCCGGCTCTGAACCGCTGTCGGTGCTTCCGGCAGCGTCCGGCTCTGAACCGTTGTCGGTGCTTCCGGCAGCCATTGCCCTGGACAACCTTCCGGCGGCGACCCCTGCGGCGGCGGCCACCAGCAGGAACGTCCCCGGCCGACGACGCGCCACCCGGCGGACGTCGTCGAGGATGTCTCCCGCCCCCCGGTTCTTGAGGAAGTCGGCGGCCTGGTCGGTCCAGTCGGCGCCCTGCCGGACGAACTGCGCGGCCCAACCCGACTGTCCGTGCTCGGCCATGCCGCGCAGCTCATCACCGACCGATCGAAGCCCCTCGACGGCCCGGTCGCGCTGCTGGCTCGCCTGCTGTGCGACCTGGTCGCGCGTCTCGCCGGCGAGCTGCCGGGCCTGCTGGCGGACGTCGGCCGCCACCTCGCCCGCCTTCTCCTTCGCCGTTCCCGTCACCTGCTGCGAGGCCCCGACGGTGGTGTCCCTGAGATGCCCGGCCTCGTCCCGAGCTGCCCCCGTGAGACCAGTGCCGGTGGAGCCGGCGCCGCTCGGCGGCGCCGTCGGACTGCCCTGCTCGTGTGTTGTCGGCGTCATGGTTGACGTCTCCTTCCGCTGCGATCCTGCCGCTGTGGTAACCCCCGCAGCACTCCACGAAACGCCTTGCAGCGCAAGGAACTTCGCCGCCTTCACGACGACGACTGGCGCCTGCCCTGATCGCCCAGGCCGCCCGCGTCGGTGCATCGGGGATGGATGGGTCCGGTCGGCTCCCACCGTGGCCGACCGGACCTCGTCACCTAGTACCCCCCGCCGACACATTCATGTCCGACCGGATCCAGAGCTCGGTCGGCTCGCAGGGTGGAGCCGCTTGGGGCGGCCCGGGCTGGGTACCTGACGGACTGGACACAGACCGACAAGGAGGACGGCCATGAGCACCACGCCGATCAACCCGATGCCGTTCGATGGTCCGGAACGCGACCCGGATACCGATGCCGAGAACGACCCGGACCTCGCGACTCCCGACGTCACCACCCGGCCGGACGACGACAGTCCGCTGATCGAGTCCGGCGAACCGTCGAGCGACACCGCCTCCGACGACGACCCGGACGACCAGTTGCTCCGCGATCCCGGGGCCTGAGCCGTCCTCGGGCCCGCGCCGACAACTCAGGCGTAGATCGGGATCTGTTGCAGCGCCCACCCGTTGCCGTCCGGGTCGTCGAAGAAGACGAAGCTGCCCCACGGGAACTCCTGCACCTCGGAGACCTCGACCCCGCGCTCGACCAGCTCCGCTCGCGCGGCCGCCACGTCGGACACCACGACCTGCAGGCCGCGGACGGATCCCGGTTCGCCCTGCGGCATCCCGGTGCCGATGGCGATGGAGCAGGCGGAGCCGGGCGGGGTCAGCTGCACGAAACGCACGTCCTCGGTCACCTGGTGATCATGGTCGGCGTTGAAGCCGAGCTGCTCGGTGTAGAAGACCTTCGCGCGGTCCACGTCCGAGACGGGCACCGACACGAGCTCCAGCTTCCAGTCCATCGTTACCTCCTGCTCGCCGCGGCGGTCCGCGGATCGAGCCGCCGGTTCGCAGGCTATCGCCGCGGACCCCCACATATCCTTCTACCCGCTTGCCCCAGCGTGGCAAGGGGTACCGGGCCGCAATGACCTCGAGGCTCTCAAGGGGCCGGCAGCCACAAGGAAAGGCCGACACATGACCACCACGCGAACGACCGCAGAGTCCGAGGCGTTGCAGGCGGACCTCGATCAGACCAGGCAACGCCTTGCCGACACAGTCGAGGAGCTCAGCCGCCGGCTGAACGTGCCTCGCCGGCTGAAGGAATCTGCCGCCGGCGCCGCCCAACGCGCCGTACGAGCAGCAGGTCAGGCGGGGCACCAAGCGAGGCGGGCGGCCGGGGATGTCGGCTATCGAGCGGTGACCGCGACCGCCGGAGCCCGCGAGGGCGCGCGCCAGGTGCCCGAGCTGAGCCGTCGCCATCCTCGCGCGATGGCGGCCGTCGCCGGAGCCGTCGCGCTCGGCGTCGGCGCCGCTTTGTGGGTTGCGGGGCGAGGCAGATGAGCACGGCGGCGAAGATCGCCTACCGGCCGTTCGGCCTCGTCTCCGGAGTCGTCGCCGGCATGGTCGCCGGGGCTCTGTTCAAGCAGGTCTGGCGCCTGGTCGGCGACGAGGACGACGCGCCGGACGCCCTCCGGTCCGAGCACCGGTGGCGTGACGTGCTTTTGGCCGCCGCCCTGGAGGGTGCGGTCTTCGCCGTCGTCAGGGCAGCGGTGGATCGTGGCGGAGCAAAGGCATTCCAGCACTGGACCGGCGAGTGGCCCGGTGACTGAGGGCCGAACCGGTCGTCACGCCTTGTGGGGCTGTACGTGTGACACGCCCCGCATTCGCGGTGATCGGCGCATACCGATCGTTGTCGTGGGCACCGGATGATCAGCACCACTGGTTGCCCAAGGCCCCGGCGTTGAGCAGACAGCGCCGGGGCCGGGAACCGGATCAGTCCCTTGCGACCATTCGTCAGTCGCGCGGCTTGAGGTCGTCCGCGACCTCCTCGCGAAGCAGGTCCGGATGTTCCCCGGTCACGGTGTCTTCCTCGGGACCGCGGGTCTCGTCCACAAGATCGTCCACCAGCGGTTCGTCGAACGCGTGACCGGCGGAGGTTTCCTCGGGGTGGTTCGTCATGACACTGGTCTCCCTTCCCTGACCTAACGTCTGCCAGTACCCCCGGACAGCGCCGGCATGCGGTACTCCGACAGCAGTCCGGACCGCCATACTTCGAGCCTACGCGCGGACGGCGATGAGAACAGCGTCGTTCCCGCGGCGCCACACGGTCCCGGCCCGCTCGAAACCACTACGGCGCAGCAGGTCGATGTGCCAGCCCTCCCGCTCGAGCAGATCACCGGACCAATGGGCCAGAAGTCGCTGACGCTCCTCCCACCAGCCTTGGTACGACGGCTCTGCGTAGGCACGGTCGTACCACTCGTCACAGCTCTCCGCGCCGGCTGCGAACGCCTGCCGCAGGTCCCGCTCGTGCAGCCCGTCCGCGGCTGCGCGTAGGACCGGCTCGGCCACCGGAATGTGGTCCGCATTCGCGAAGACGCCACCCGAACGAAGCAGCGTCGCCACGCCGGCGTAGACCCCGGCCAGTGACGGGGCCGGGAACCAGTGCGTGGCCGTCGCTGTGAGTACCGCGTCGAACCCGGGGCGGAGGCCGTCGGTCCAGTCAGGGTCGGCCAGCTGGCGGCTCAGAACTTCGACCCGGTCGTTGCCGGCGAAAGCGTCGCGGGCAAGGTCCAGCAGCAGCGGATCGATGTCAACGGCGACGACTCGGGCGGCAGGGAAGCGAGTCAGCACCCGCCCAGTGATGGAGCCGGGCCCACAGGCCAGGTCGAGCACCCGCGCGGGCGGGCCGGCGAGCTGCTCCACGTGGTCGAGCATCAGCTCGAAGCGCAGCTCGCGATCGGGTGCGTGGACGGCCTGCTGGCGCTCCCAGTCCGCTCTGAGTCCTTCGTGGCGTGTGGTCATGGGATCACGTTCGGCGCCAGCCGGGCTCGACGTCCAGGACACAGTCGCACTAACGTCACAGGTTCTGGTTATGACCGCAGGTGGGGGCAGGGATGGACATCGATCTGAGGCTGGTGCGGTACTTCCTCGTGATGACCGAGGAACTGCACTTCACGGCCGCGGCGCGCAGGCTCTACGTGTCGCAGCCGGCGCTCAGCAACCAGATCCGCCGGCTCGAGGCGCAGCTCGGCACCCAGCTGTTCGAGCGTTCGCCGCGCGGCGTGACGCTCACCGCGGCAGGCGAGGCCTTCCTCCCGCACGCCCGTGCCGCGATCGCCGCGATCAGGTCCGGAGTGGCGGCGGCAGCGGCCGCTGCAGGACGCGACCAGGTCCTCCGGATCGACGTGCTGGAGCCCACGCTGGCCACCCCGCGAGCGGTCCTCGCCCGGCTACGAAGCCGGCTGCCGACACTCCGGCTCGAGGTGAGCAGCCGCGGCAGCCGAGACCAGAACCGCCGGTTGCTGACCGGCGAGCTCGACCTGGGGCTGTGCGGGTCCACTGCCCCCCGGCCCGACGGTCTCGCCCAGCGGATCATCCGGCGTGAGGCGCTCGCGGTCGCGCTGCCTGCGGACCACCCGCTCGCCGTGGCGGGGACGGTCGCCGTACGGGAGCTGACCGGCGAGACCCACTATCTGCCAAGGGACGACTTCGCTCCGGAGTGGAACGAGTTCGTCGTCGCCTGCTGCCGATCGGCGGGTTTCATCCCGAAGCGCCACCCGGCCAGTACGGACGGCACCGGCCCGGCCATGGAGCTGGTGCGCGCGGGCGAGTGCGTGGCCCTCAGCCTGTTGTCGACGCCGTACCCCGATGGCGTGGTGGTGCGACCCCTCGCCGCGGACGTCCCGCCGTACGGATGGGCCCTGCGCTGGCGCAAGACGGGCCGCACGCCTGAAGCCGCCCTCGCGGCGCTGCGCGAGCTGGATTGACCGCCCGACCCGGCCGGGTCGGTGGATCGACCGCCAGCGCCGCCAGGCTGTCCCAGAGGGCGGTGAGCCGGTCGCGGGGCGGCCCGCCGGTCCCCGGCACTGACCAGCGCGATCGCGGCGCCGATCCTTTCCGTCACGACTACTGCCCTTCCATCCGAGGGTGTCGGCGTCGATGCCGGGCCTTCGTGTCGGTCGAAAGTCAAGCCGATTCGCCCGCCAGGCAAGGCGTTCCAGCGATTTGATTGCCTGCGGCACCCATGCGGCGATCACTCTCCGCAATCTTACGGAGCGTGAATCTCGGAAAACCTGAGATGACAGGCATGGACGCTTCATGGTTGGGTATGTAACGGTTAACTTTGACCGCGGTCCAGACATGTGCCGCGCCGTGACTAACGTCGCGAGGTCAAAACATCATGTCAGTCCACGCTGTATCCGAAGTACGCTCCTTCAAGACCGAGTCAGACGCCAAGCAGCGTCGAGATGCCGCCACCAGAGAGCTTTTGGTCAGGCGGATGCGGTCCGAAGACGAAGAGGAGCGCCAAAACCTTCTCGAGCAGGCCATCGAGCTCAACCTGGCCACCGCTCACAGCATCGCAGGCCGGTTTCGCGGCCGCGGGGTCGAGACCGAGGATCTGGACCAGGTGGCATACCTGGGTCTGGTGAAGGCCGCCCGCAGCTATCGTCCCGACACGGACACGCCGTTCCTGGCCTACGCCGTGCCGACCATCCGCGGCGAGGTCAAGCGGTACTTCCGTGACTGCTCCTGGACCGTCCGGATCCCCCGCCGGCTCCAGGAACTGCAGGGCACGATCATGGCCGTCCGGCCGCAACTGGTGCAGGAGCTGCACCGCGATCCGACGTTGGCGGAGATCGCCGCCGCGATCGAGGCCGACGTCCACGAAGTCGAGGCTGCGATGGCTGCGGACGGTTGCTTCTCGGTGCTGTCCCTCGACCGTCCGGTGGAAGGCGACGCCACGTCGACCCTGGCCGACACCATCGCCGACGACGACCAGTCGTTCGAGCGTTCCGAAGCGGCCGCCATGCTCGGACCGGTCCTCGGCGAGCTGGCCCCGAGAGAACGCCGCATCCTCGAGCTGCGGTTCGTCGACGGTCACACCCAGGCCGACATCGGCGCGGAGATCGGCGTCAGCCAGATGCAGGTCTCCCGGCTGCTGCGCGGCATCCTGGACCGGCTGCGCGATCGGATCGAACCCCCGACCGAGACTCCTGCCGCTGCCTGAAAGTCCATCGGCGTGGTGGGTTCCGGTCCATCTGCCCACCACGCCGAACGGACCTGCACCGTCATGCGAACACCTGGTAATGGCTTCTGGCGTGATCGGCCGGTGGGCGGCCGCCGACCTTCCGCTGATCGACGACTTCGACGAGCTTGTCGCTGCCGTCAACCAGAACCCGGACCAGTGCCCGCGCCACTCGAGTGGGCCGGCCGCCGATGCGGCCGGCAGACCGAGCCGCGACTACGAGGCTGACGTCGGGGCCGGGACTCGCGCGGCTGATCGGTTTCCGAGAGCCGCGGAACCCAGGCCGGATCTCGTCGGGGACCATGGAAGCGGCACAGTCTCCGGGAGGTTCGATGCCGGACCCGATCTTCGTGATCCAGAAACACGCCGCTCGCCGGCTGCACTACGACCTACGGCTGGAGGTCGACGGTGTGCTGAAGTCCTGGGCGGTTCCCCGCGGACCGTCGCTGGATCCGACCGAGAAGCGGCTGGCCGTCCCTACCGACGACCACTCGATGGACTACGCGGACTTCGAAGGGGCCATCGGCTCCAGCCAGTACGGCAGCGGCGCGGTCATCGTCTGGGACCTGGGCACCTATCGAAATCTGACCACCGATCGACGAGGCACGGTCATCGCCATGGCTGATGCCGTCGAGCACGGCCACGTCAAAATCTGGTTGGATGGCGTGAAGTTGAAGGGCGGCTGGGCTCTGACCCGTACCGGCGAGCAGGACGGGAGCCCGTGGCTGCTGGTGAAGGTGCGGGACAAGACCGCTGACCCCGCCTCGTCGCCGACCACGACCGAGCCACGCTCGGTGCTGACGGACCGGACCGTCGAGGAGGTCGCGGCCGGTGCCTGAGCCGGTCGGTCAGCTCCGCGGAGGTGAGCCGGACGGGACTTCCGCGGCGCCGAGATGCGACGCGAGTCGCTCAAGCCGTTGGTTCCACAGGCGCTCGTCCTCCGCCACCCGGTGAGCTGGTATCCCAGTCTGGGTCGCCCTCAGCAGGGTGCCGCCGTCGACGCTGATGACGTCGACCGCCAGCCGCGCCGGACTGGAATCGCCGCCCCGCCAATCGATCGTGTACGAATGGTCACGATCACAGGTCACCACCAGGGCCGTGTACCACGACGACTCAGTTGACGGCTCGACTGTGAACAGACCGTACGTCGTGTCGCTCGCGTGGGTCGGGCCCAGCCACGAGCTCAGCTCGACCGGATCCGTCACGGCGGCCCACACCGCCTTGGCGTCGCGGTTCAGGACTCGACTGACGCTCAACTGACGGCCGGGCACGCGCTGATACACCTTGAGTACCTCCCGCTCGGCGACGGAGCCGCCGCTTGCGGCTCGCTCAGGTCCGGCATGTTCCGGCAGGTTGACGGTCTGCCCGCGCGCCGGCGTCTCGATCTGCCAATCCGCACTGTCCCTGCGGGCCGCCGCCAGGAAGTCGCCCAACGGCGATCGGAAGACGCGGTAGTCGTCGTAGTGCACCGGAACGGTCAACTGCGGCCTGATCCGGCGCAGGAAGTCGACTCCCTGAGCGGCATCCATCGTCACCGTGGCGAACAGGATCCGAGTGCCGCCAAGGTGGGTCACGGCCACGTCCACCTCGGGGTGCCGCTCCCGGATCTCGTCCAGGTGCGGACCGGTCAAGGTGTCGCCGGTGAGGTACACACGCCGGCGGACCAGCCCGGCCTCCCGGAAGACCAGCAGCGAGCCCATCACCGGTGGCAACAGCTTTCCCAGCACGCCACGCGCGTGCACCGCCGGCAGGGCCTCGACCGTGAGCGTCTCGCTCCCGTGGCGCTGTTCGCAGTGCTCCCAGGTCGGCAGTCCATGGGCGGCGAATCCATACCTCCGCAAGCGTCTGGCTGCCTGCTCGGTGGTGATCACGGGCACCGACCTGTCCAGGGTTCGTCGAGCGACCCGGTCGAAATGAGCCCCGTGCAGGTGGGACAGCACCACCGCATCGAGTGGAGGAAGTTCGCTCGGGCCGAGCGCCGGGTCGGTCAGCCGGCGAGACCACAGGCCCTTTCCGAGGTACGCCCGCTGGCCGCGATGCAGGAAGTTCGGGTCCGTGAGCACGGTGAAGGACCCGAGCCTGATCACCGTGGTCGCCGTACCGATGAAGGTGATGCTGTCCATCGCATTGCGCCCCGATCGAATGGTCGGATCACAGCCGGTACCAAGCGTGGCACGGACTCAGGCGAGCGTCACCCGCCGACGTCCCCAGGTTCGTCCCGTGCAGGGGAATGCCCCGCGCGGCCATTGGCGACGATCGGTCCCAAGTTGCCCCCTCCCGTCGCGTGCCTGGACCCGGTCGCTCGCCTAAGGGGCAACTTGGGACCGATCGTCGCAGCTTTGCGGGACCCCTGAACACGTGATCGAACCCGACGAATCGGCGGAGGACGATCCACAGACGGCGCCAAGGAGAACCCCCTGCCGGCGAGAGGCACTCACCAGGCGTTGAGGTGAAGGACTTCTTCCAGCGGTTGGCGCGCGGCCGGCCTGAAAGATGTACCGATCGGGTAGGCCGTCGGGATCAGCACCGCCTGCCTGACGTCCTCCGGGATCCCCAGCAGCTGCGAGATCTCGGCCTCATAGACCAGGTGCAGCGTCGTCCACGCAGTACCCAACCCTCGCGCCCTTGCTGCCAACATGTAGCTCCAGGCCGCCGGCAGAATCGATCCCCACAGCCCTGCCTGATTACCCGACGGCAGTTTCCTCGCCTTGATGCATGGAATCACCAGCAACGGCACCTCGCCCAGCTTCTCGCCCAGGTACGCGACGCTGGACCCCACCCGACGCTGCACCGGCGCCCGGTCGGGATCGTCGGCGTACAGGCTTCCGGCGGCGCCTGGCGAGGCCAGGTATGCAGAGACAGAGCGGCGGTAGTACTCCCCGATCGCCGCTCGCTTGTCTGCGTCGGTCACGACGACCCAGTGCCAGGACTGACGGTTGCTGCCCGAGGGCGCCTGCAGCGCGATCTCCAAGCACTCACGCACCAACTCCATCGGCACGGGTCGTTCGAGATCCAGGCGTTTGCGTACCGAGCGGGTGGTGGTGAGCAGTTCGTCCGGGGTCAGCTCCAGGGTCGTCATGGGACCCAGTGTCCTGACCGTCAGCGGGTGTAGAGGCTGCTGGGGGTCCGGTTCACCCCCTCGCCGGGCCGAATCACCCGCGCACTCCCTGGGGACCACCTCCGCCCATGCGGCTGACTGGGTGCAGATCTCATCACCACAGCCATCAGGAGGAACGGCGATGTACGTGACCAGGCACCACGCGTTCGGACCGGGCAACCAGCTCGGTCAGCTGATCGACCGGGAGGAGGCAATCGACGCGCTGTACCGGTTCGGGCTCGGGCAGGACCTGCGCGACCGTGAGCTGTTCGCCTCCGCCTTCGCCGAGGATGCCGTCCTGGACTTCCGGCCGGCGGCGACGAAGTGTGGCCTCGACATCCCGCTCATGGACGGACGGGACACGATCGTCGGCATCATCCTGAACCCGGAGACCCGGATCGACACCACCCATGTCGTCTCGAACGCCCGGACGGAGATCGACGGCGACACCGCCCGGCTCACCGCGATCGTGGAGGCTCAGCACCTGCCGAAGGACGACCACACCCGGCATGCCCTGCTGAAGAACCTGTACGACGTCGAGCTGGTGCGTGACGGGTCGCGCTGGCTGATGCGGCACGTCCACATCGACAACGTCTGGTTCACCGGCGACCCGTGGGTCATCGCCGGCAAGTAGTCCCCGTTCGGGGCGGTCGGCGTTGCTTCTACCGTAGGGGTGTGGAGGCAGCGGACCTGGTGGCGGCGAAACTCCGAGCGCCCGTGCCCCTGGCACCGCTGGTCTCCCGCCCGCGGATCGAGGCTCTGCTGAACTCGGCCGTGCGGAAGTCGGTCGTCGTCTTGCTGGTCGGCCCGAGCGGCTCCGGCAAGACGGCCGCCCTGACCCATTGGTCCCGTACCCGGGAGGCGGCCTGGATCACGCTCGACCAGCAGGACAACGACCCGACGCAGTTCTGGCGGTACGTCGCCACCAGCCTCGGCATCACCGCACACCCGCACCAGCCCGGCAGCGACGCCTTCGTGGCCGCGCTGGCCGATGACCTCAAGGCGCGAGGATCACGACCGGTGCTCGTCCTGGACGAGTACGAGCACCTGGTCGCACCCGGCATCCATCGCCAGCTGGACCTGCTGATCCGTGCTAGCGGCAACGACCTGGTGCTCGTCATCGCGGGCCGCGCCCGGCCACCGCTGCGACTGGAGCGGCTCCACCTCGCGGACCGGTTGGCCATCCTCACGTGGTCGGACCTTCGCTTCTCCCCCGAGGAAGCCGAGGAGCTGTTGTCGAACCTCGGCAAGAGCCCCAGCCCCACCGAGCTGGAGCGACTGGCCGAGGAGACCGAAGGCTGGGCCGGTGGGTTGTTGCTGACCGGTTCGACTCTCACGGACTACTTGCTCGAGCACGTCTGGGCCGGGCTCGAGCCCGAGTTCCGCCAGTTCCTGCTGGAGTCCGCGGTACCGCACCGCTTCGACGTGTCCTTGATGGACGCGATCCGTGGCGGCAAGGATGCCGCGGGCTTCATCGACCGCCTGCGCCGCGATGCCTTGTTCCTGGTGTCGGACGACGGAGCGGGGAGGTGGTACCGCCACCAGCGCACCTTCCGAGCCGCCCTGCTGCACCGCCTCGAGACGACCGATCCGGCCCGGGCCACCTCCGTACGGCGAGCTGCCGCCGGGTGGCACGCCTCCTTCGGGGACAAGGAGGAGGCGGTCGGCCTGGCGCTGGCCGCGGGCGACTACCGCCTGGCCGTACGGCTCCTGAACGAGCTGTTCGACGGGCTCTACCGCGCCGGCAGGCTGGTGCCTCTCGGACAGTGGCTGAGCGCGTTGCCGGACTCCGAGCTCGCCGGCAGCGGCCTGGGGAGACGGGCGCTCAATCTGTGGTGCGAGCTCGGGCGCTTCGGTGAACGGGATCGCTGGATCGCCGCCACCGGCGAGTCAAGCCCGATCGGCCCGGACGAGGCCTGGCGACTCTGCCTGCCTCGGGAGCGAGGTGATCTCACGTTCGCCCTGCGCCAGGGACGCACGCTGCTTGCGACGAAGTTCACCCCGTCGGCGGCTCGAGGGGTCTCGTCGGCGACAGCGCAGGCCGCGAGCCAGGCGAGGATCAGCGTCGCACGGACCTCGCTGCTGGCCGGGCAGCTCGACGAGTCGCAGGCGCTGGCCGAGCAGATCCCCGGCTTGTGGCAGGCCGAGCCACCGGCACCGGTACGCGGAGCCGTGAACGGCCTCGTCGGTCTGTCACTCCACCTCCGCGGCGAGCTGGTGGCCGCCGCCCACCGGGCGACCGAGGTGCGCAAGGACCTCGAGGCGTGCCGGCTCCGGCCGACCGCCCGGATGATGCCTGAGGCAATGATCCTGGTGGCCCTGTACTCGGACCACCCGGTCGATGAGCTGACGGAGCTCGTCGATGGACAGGGATACGGCAGTGACCGCACGATGGGCGCGTTCGCCTCGCTCCTCCTCGCCCGCTGCCTGGGGGGATCCGCCGCAGCGGCGCGACTCGCGGCGGCGGACGCGCTGCTGGCGAGCTGCCCGAACCCGCTCGGCCTGGTCGAGCTGCGGAACCAGGTCGCCGCCGAGATCGGCGTCGGCACCGGTCCCGACCCTTCGCCGACTCCACGGGAGCCGCTCAGTGATCGCGAGATCCGGGTCCTGCAGTATCTGCGCAGCGAGCTCACCCTGCGTGAGATCGCGGAGGACCTGTTCCTCTCGGTGAACACAGTCAAGACGCATGCGGGCAACGTGTACCGCAAGCTCGGCGTCTCCGGGCGGCACGAGCTGACCTCGCCCTGACCTCAGCGCACGCAGCTCACCCAGGAAAGGACCAGGACCGCGAGGCGGAGCCTCACTCGAAGGGCGCCGGGTCACCGGCGCCGCGCCGCACGATCTGAGGAACGTCGTCGGAGAAGTCGATCACGGTGGTCGGCTCGGTCCCGCAGTCGCCGGAGTCGATCACCGCGTCGATCGCGTGGTCGAGCAGCTCCTTGATCTCCCAGCCCTGTGTCAGCGGCTCCTCGTGGTCGGGGAGCAGCAGCGTGCTCGACAGCAGCGGCTCGCCGAGCTCGGCCACCAGAGCCTGGGCCACGACATGGTCCGGGATGCGGACACCGACCGTCTTCTTCTTCGGGTGCAGCAGCCGGCGCGGGACCTCCTTGGTGGCCGGCAGGATGAACGTGTAGCTGCCCGGCGTGGCCGCCTTGATCGACCGGAACACCGCGTTGCTGATGTGTACGAACTGGCCGAGCTGGGCGAAATCCTGGCACACCAGCGTGAAGTGGTGCCGGTCGTCGAGGTGCCGGATCGTGCGGATCCGGTCGATCCCGTCCCGGTTGCCCAGCCGGCAGCCCAGCGCGAAGCAGGAGTCGGTCGGGTACGCGATCAGCCCGTCAGCGCGGACCAGGTCCACCACCTGGGCGATCGCGCGCCGCTGCGGGTTGTCCGGATGCACATCGAAGTACCTCGCCATGCCGAGAGCCTATTGCCCCCGCCGATCGGTCCGGCGGCCCGCACGGCCACCGGACCGATCCCCTGGCCCGTCAGCGAAGCAGGGCCAGGGCCAGCGTGCCGGCGGAATCGCGATCGGATTCACGATAAGTGCGGACCTTGCATTCTCGAAATTTCCGCTTGCCGCTTCTTTCCAGCCTTGTCAGAACTTACCGGGTCAATCTCTTCGAAGGCCATTTATTTTCTCCGCGAATTATGCCCGGACAATTGTGAGAAAAGGCCAATTCGGGCGTATGGTGTCGGGAGGGGATCCGGCCGGCGGCATCGGCCAGGCCGGGAGCTCGGGGTGGGTGACCGGGGGATTCACGTCAGCGCGGGGCAGCGCGGTGACCCCGGGGCTGCGCTGACTCGGGGGTTCAGCGCAGCCACCCCATCCCGGCGAGGCCGTCTCACCCGGCGTGCTGCCGTGGCAGGCTGTATCAATGACCGACTCGCAGGCTGCAGAACCCGGCGGGATCGCCCTCGGTACTGCACGTGGCCGATGGGTCCTGGCCACCACCGCGCTCGGGTCGGGGATGGCCTTCCTGGACGGCACGGTCGTGAACGTCGCGCTGCCCGCGATGGGGCGTGACCTGAACGCCGAGGTCGCCGGGCTGCAGTGGATCATCAACGGCTACATGCTGATGCTCGCCGCGCTGATCCTGCTCAGCGGCTCTCTCGGTGACCGGTTCGGCCGTCGGCGCGTGTTCCTCACCGGCGTGATCTGGTTCGCGCTCGCCTCGGCGATCTGCGCGGTCGCCCCCACGCTCGAGGTGATGATCGCCGGTCGCGTCCTGCAGGGCGTGGGCGGCGCTTTGCTGACGCCCGGCAGCCTCGCCATCCTGCAGACCACCTTCCGCCGGCCGGACCGCGGCCGGGCGGTCGGCGCGTGGTCCGGCCTCACCTCGGTCAGCGCCGCGATCGGCCCCTTCATCGGCGGCTGGCTGGTCGACAGCGGCTCCTGGCGGCTGATCTTCCTGATCAACCTCCCGATCGCGGCCGTCACCGTGGCCATCGCCCTACGTCACGTCCCCGAGACCCGTGACGAGACCGCCGGCGGAAAGCTGGACCTGGCCGGAGCGGCGCTCGCCACCTTGGGACTGGGCGGCCTGACCTTCGGTCTCATCAGCGCCGGCGACCGCGGCTTCGGCGATGCGCTGGTGCTGATCGCGCTCGTGGCCGGAGCTGTCTGCCTGGCCGCCTTCGTGGAGGTCGAACGGCGCAGTTCGCACCCGATGCTGCCACCCGGCATCTTCGCCAACATCCGCTTCACCGGTGCCAACCTGGTCACCGTCGCCGTGTACGGCGCGCTGGGCACCGCCACCTTCCTGGTAGTGGTCTATCTGCAGGAGGTGCTCGGCTACTCCGCCCTCCACGCGGGCGCGGCCTTGCTGCCGATGACCTTGCTGATGCTCGCCCTGTCCACTCGCGCCGGCAGCCTGTCCGAGCACATCGGGCCTCGGCTACCGATGACCGTAGGCCCGCTCCTGATGGCGTGCGGCTTCCTGCTGATGCTGCGGATCGAGCCGGGCGTGAGTTACGTCGGTGTGGTGCTGCCGTCCGTAGTGGTGCTCGGTTTCGGTCTGGTGGCGACGGTCGCGCCGCTGACCGCGACCGTGCTGTCGTCGGTGGAGGACCACCACGCGGGCATCGCCTCCGGGGTGAACAACGCGGTGGCACGGTCGGCCCAGCTGATGGCGGTCGCCGCCATCCCGCTGGCCGCCGGCATCACCGGTGACGCGTACCGCGATCCTGTTGCCTTCAGCAATGGATTCGGCACGGCGATGTGGATCTCGGCCGGCCTGGCGGTCGCCGGCGGCGTACTGGCCTTCGTCACGCTGGCCGCGCGCAAGCCCGCCCCGGTGCCGGAGATCCCCGTCGCCGTGAGCGTCACCCACCACATCCACTGCGCGCTGGAGGCGCCGCCGCTCACGAGCTGCCCGGGCTCGACCGCGAGCGCGTCAAGGTCCGCCGGCTGAGCCCTCACGGGTGAGCCGGCGGACCGCGAGATACATCGCTCGCACGTCGGGCGGCAGCCGCTCGATCGCGTACCGCAACATGGTCCGCGGCATCCGCGCGGCGTACTCGTCGAGGAAGGCCAGCAGCTCCCCTTCGTCCACCCGCTTGCCGGCCTCGCGCAGCATCCAGCCGGCCGCCTTGTGGATCAGGTCCTCCGGATCGTCCAGCACGAGGGCGGCGAGCCGATAGGTGTCGGCCGTCTGACCTGCGGCGATCAGCCGCAGGGTCGCCACGATCGCGATCCGCCGTTCCCACAGGTCGGCCGAGGCGACCAGCTCGTGCAGCAGGTCGCGCGGCTTGTCCAACAGGTAGCCGCCGACGATCTGGGGAGCGCTGCAGTCCACCAGATCCCAGTTGTTCACGTACCGGGTGTTGCGCAGGTACAGCTGGTGGATGGCAGCCAGCTCCGCTGGGTCTGCGGTACGCGGCTTGAGAGCGAGCGCGGCTCGATCAGCCAGCAGCGCCAGTATGGCGAGCCGATGCTCGTGCACCGGGCTCGCGAGGGCACGCTCCAGGTCATCGAGTGGGAGGCCCGCGCGCTGGTGCGGCTTGATGAGCGCGCGCAGGGTGGACAGCTTCACCCCGATCATGCGATCACCCGCGCCGTACCCGCCGGGCTTGACCTGGAAGTACCGGGCCAGCGCCTCCGCAGTGGCCGGATCGGCGGCCGCGTCGATCGCAGCGACGAGCTCGTCGACGGCCTTGCCCATGGTTGTCCTCCCTCGATGGCAGCGTACTGAGCGGGCCATGCTCGGCGCCGGGCGGTCACTATCGTTGCACCCGTTGTGACCATGAACGTTCGGGCATACGGTGAGCGGAGGCATCCATCGCGTCGGGACCGACCGGGGCCACGGGCCTTTCTGGGGAGAGATACGTGACGAGCCAACCAGAGTCGCCGGACGGCGAGATGATCCGGACCACGTTCGGAGCCGTCACCGAGGAGCTGGAGCCCGGCGTCTTGGTGGTCCGGCTCTCCGGCGAGATCGACATCGCCACCACCGACCACGCCGCCGAGTCGATCCGGGCGGCCGTCGCACCGCCGGCACGGCTGGTACTGATCGACGTCTCCGCCGTGACGTTCTGCAGCTCGGCCGGCCTCGGCAACCTGGTCGAGGCTCGCCAGCTGGCCGGGCGGCACGGCATCAAGCTGGCGCTGATCGGTGTCGGCCGGCCCGTCGACCGGCCGCTGTCGATCACCGGACTCGGGCAGCAGTTCCGCATCTTCGCCTCGGCCGAGGATGCCCTGCGGCGCCGTCCGGGTGCGTGATGAGACCGGTTACCGACAGACTGCCGAGGAGGCCGGCGAGGCGGCAGCAGAGCCTCGGGAGCGAGCGAGCCCGAGATGGTGAGCGGGACTGACGAGCGGTGAGCCGGACCAACGCGCTGTCGATCAACGTCCGCGCCGTCGGCGAGGTCGTCGTGGTGAGCCCGGCCGGCACGTTGGAGGCCGCCACCGCGCCCCAGCTGCGATCCTTCCTGCTCAAGGCGATGGCCGATCAGCCGTCCGCGGTGATCGTGGACCTTCGAGATCTCACGCCGGTCAAGGCCCAGTCGCTGAGTGTTTTCGCCGCGGTCGCGCAGCAGGCCGCCCGTTGGACCGGGCTCCCGCTGATCCTCGTCACCGGCTCCGATCGGGCCCGCGAGCTGGAGCCGCGGTCCGCCATGGTCGCCCGGTTCCTGCCGGTGTTCCGCGACCTGCCCACGGCTCTGGGGTCGCTCGGCGCAACGATGTCGCGACAGGTGACGCAGCTTCACCTGTTCGCCGACGTGCACAGCGCCGCGGTCGCTCGCCGCTTCGTCGCCGGGACCTGCGAGCTGTGGCGGTGCGAGGAACTGGCGGAGAAGGCGATCGCCATCACCTCGGAGCTGGTGGCGAACGCTGTCCTGCATGCCGGCACCGACTCCGTGCTGCGGCTCGAACTGCGCCGGCAACTGCTCACCGTCGCCGTCACGGATGGCGACCCGACCTTCGCGGGCCGGAGTGCGAGGCGCCCGGACTGCTTCGGTCTTGCCATCGTGAGGGGGCTGGCGACCGACTGGGGAGCGAGTCCGACCTCGACCGGAGGGAAGGTCGTCTGGGCGACGATCCGGCTCCGCACCCCGGATGCGACAGCGGTGATCAACAACGCCTGGCGCCAGACCCAGTAGCCTGCCGGTACCGGCGTCATCGACCCGACACTGGAGTTGTTGCTCCGTCAGACCGTGGCGCCGTCAGCGCCACAAGTGTGGCCACGAACTCGCAGAAGGGTTGACGCCGCCATGCTCCGGCCACTCGTCCTCGCCCTGGACGTCGGCGGTACCAAGCTCGCCGCCGGTGTTGCGGACCCCGGCGGCAAGTTGCACTCGTTCGTCAGCACCCAGACCCGCGTTGCCGACGGCCCGCAGGCGGTGATGGACCGCCTCACCCGGCTCGGCCGGCAAGCCCTGGCCGACGCCGGCCATCCGGAGGTGGTTGCCGTCGGCATCGGTTGCGGAGGCCCACTGGATCCGCGGACCGGGGTGATCCTCGGACCACCCGGGTTGCCTGGCTGGGACGAGGTCCCGCTCGGGGCGCAGATGCGCGACCGATTCGGCCTACCGACGTACGCCGAGAACGACGCGACCGCGGCCGCCCTCGCTGAGTACCGGTGGGGCAGCTGGAACGTCCGGAACCTGGTCTATCTGACCATCTCGACCGGCTTCGGCGGCGGGGTCGTGATCGACGGCGAGTTGTTCCGCGGCGCCGCCGACCAGGGCGGCGAGCTGGGCCACGTCGTGGTCGACTGGCAGGGCCGCCAGTGCGGCTGCGGCGCCCGCGGCTGCGCCGAGGCCTACGTCTCCGGTACGTCGATCGCCCGGCGGGCCGAGGAGGCGCTGCGCGACCGGCGGGACTCCACCCTCTCGGCCCTGGCAGGTGTCACGGCCAAGGATGTGTTCGAGCACGCCCGGGCTGGTGATGCGCTCGCCCGGGAGATCTGGGACGAGACCACGGCGATACTCGGCCGGATGGTGGCCGTGATCGTGAACGTCTGCGAGCCGGAGCTGGTGATCCTGGGCGGCGGCGTCACCCGGGCAGGCCACTACCTGCTGGGCCCAGTTCGCGAAGCCGCGCTCCGCCAGGCCATGCCACCGGCCGCGAAGGCGTGCGACGTGGTGATCAGCCGTCATGGCGACGCCGTCGGGGTGCTCGGGGCGGCGGCGATCGCCCAGCACCAGCTGGCAAAGGTGCCCGACGTGGTCACGCGCGCGCCGCCTTCAAGCTGTACGGCGACTCGACCGCGACTACCGGGCTGAAGCAGTTCCCCGACCGCGGCCACTCCCTGACCGTCGACAGAGGTTGGCAATCTGTGGCCGAATACGCCAGCAGCTGGCTCACCCGGCAAGGCATCCAGTGCTCAGAACCCGCGGGCAGGGACTGAGCCACCCTCTGACCCCGGATGCACCGCTGAGGTCAGGCCGATTACGCAGGCCCAGGTAGCCGTGGGAGAGCTGGATGGTCCCGGCACGCCGTACCGGAGCGGCAGGCGGACCGCTGGTGCGATAGCGTCCTGGTCCGCGCTGCCCCGACGAAGGACCCACCCATGGGCGATAGCCCCACCAAGATCACCGTCGTTGTCCCGACCTACAACGAGCGAGACAACCTACCAGTTCTGAGCGGCCTGCTGTCCGACTTGCGCCTGCCAGGTCTGCGGGTGCTGGTGGTCGACGACAACTCGCCGGACGGCACCGGCAAGGTCGCCGACGAGCTGGCAGAGGCCGTCCCGGACCAGGTCGCGGTCCTGCACCGGACCGAGAAGGACGGACTCGGCCGCGCCTACGTAGCGGGCATCACCCGCGCGCTGGACGACGGTGCCGACATCGTCATCCAGATGGATGCCGATCTGTCCCACCCGGCAACGGTGATCCCGGTGATGGTGGAGAAGTTGACGAGCACGGACGCCGCGGTGGTCATCGGCTCGCGTTACGTCGACGGCGGCTCCGCGGCCGCCGAATGGGGCTGGCACCGCAGAGCCCTGTCTGCCTGGGCCAACTTCTACGTGAACGCGATCCTGCGCCTGCACGTCAAGGACGCCACCGCGGGCTTCAAGGCCTGGCGAGCCGACACCCTGCGCGCGATCGACGTGGGCTCGATCCGGAGCAACGGCTACTCGTTCCAGGTGGAGATGAACCACCGCACGGTCCGCCGCGGGCTGCACATCGCCGAGGTGCCTATCCGCTTCGAGGAACGCACCCGGGGGGCCTCCAAGATGAGCCTGCGCGTCCAGCTGGAGTCCGCTCTGATGCCGTGGAAGCTCCTCTTCCGCCGTTTCTGAGGGCGGCGGGGTGTGGTCCGGATCACGGGACAACGGTCACCGGGCACTGCCCGGCGCCTCGATCTGCGCCGCGCCGAGCGGGTCGGACATTGTCGGAGTCCAGACGGAGGGCGTAGCCACGTAGGCCACCACCAGCCGCGCCCCCTTGCCGCCGTGCCACCCCGGCGGCGTAAGCCCGGGCGCGCAGGGAGGTTCGTGAGCCGTCCACGCCCACCACGACCAGCCGCGGGCCGTCGGTACCCAGCTCGAACCGGCCCGGTGCCGCCTCTGGGCCGTAGTCCTCGGTGAGCTCGATCATGGCCTAGCCGTACCCCAGTTCGTGCAGGCGGGCGTCGCCGATGCCGAAATGATGTGCGATCTCATGCACGACGGTGATGTTCACCTCGTCCACCACGTCATCGACTGTGTCGCAGATCGCCAGCGTCGGGTTCCGGTAGATCGTGATCCGGTCGGGCAGGACGCCGCCGTAGTAGTGCCCACGCTCGGTGAGCGGAATGCCCTCGTAGATGCCCAGCAACTGCGAGTCACCGGGCGGCGCGTCGTCCTCGACGAAGACCGCGACGTTGTCGATCAACGCCGCCAGCTCGGGCGGGACCTGGTCCAGGGCCTCCGAGACCAGCACCTCAAAGTCCGCCCGGCTCATCTCCATCACCCGTTCAGCGTAGGAGAGGCCTCCACAGGCAGTCACCAGGCAGCCGGTAACCCGTTTTGGAGCACGGCGCGGTCTCCTCTATGCTTACGGACGTCCCTGATGCAGGAGCTTCGGCTCTCGCGGGTCCGAGTCCCCATCGTCTAGTGGCCTAGGACGCTGCCCTTTCAAGGCGGTAACGCGGGTTCGAATCCCGTTGGGGATACGGTCGAAAGGCCGATGTCAGCGCAGCGCGAGAAGTGGTGTAGCATCATCGCGCGATCTGGCCCCGTAGCGCAGTTGGTTAGCGCGCCGCCCTGTCACGGCGGAGGTCGCGGGTTCGAGTCCCGTCGGGGTCGCCAGGAGAGTGGCGGCGGAGTGGAAACACGCCGCCGCCATCAGTCTCTCCGGGTCAGGTAGCTCAGCTGGTAGAGCGTCCGCCTGAAAAGCGGAAGGTCGGCGGTTCGAGACCGCCCCTGACCACCTTCATCAAGCGTGAATCCGGCCATCGGCCACCATCTCCGAGTGCTCCCGATTGACCCTGATTGGCCATGGCTCATCGCACGCTAATCGCACGGGGCTTCTTGGCTCTATGCTGACCGTCTTGGCCAGCACCGGGTTAGGTTGGTCGGGTGGGGACCTATGAGGATCTACCGGCGGAGCTGGTGACCGAGCGGCTGCGGCTGCGGCGGTGGGTGCCGTCGGATGCCGAGGAGTACCGCGGGTTGTGGCTTGAGCGGGATCCACGAGCGGTACGACGGATCGACGCCGAGGGACGCCCGACGGTCGAGGACATCCGCGGCTGGCTCCTCAACAATCCGCTGGCGGCGGATCCGGGGCTCGGGTTGCTGCCGATCGAGCTGCTGGACACCGGTGAGTTCATTGGGTACTGCGGATTGACTGTCGGCCAGGGATCTCTCGACGAACCTGAGATCGCGTACGAGCTGGCACAACGAGCTCACGGCCATGGTTACGCGACAGAAGCCGCCCGTGCGGTCATCGAAGCCGCGACTCGAACAGGACGTCGACGACTCTGGGCGACCGTGCGGGAGTGGAACGCACCCTCGTTCCGCGTCCTCGAGAAGCTCGATTTCCACCGAAGCGACCGCATCACCGAGGACACCGAACGCGGCAACACGATCTGGATGACGCGCGTACTCGACCCGAGGTAGAGACGTGAGCACCGGCCGCGACCTCAATGCATGCTTGCCGTCTTTCTCGTTCGTCACGGCGAACCGGGCTCTCCCCTCGTGACAAACGTGCGGCACGAGCTGAACCCTTCATCCACACCTGCCCCGTCCCCTAATGGGTGTTGTCGGGTCGGTCGCAGGTCGAGCGCTCGCTCCTCGATGATCTGCTCGCCCACGACTTCGCCAGAGTGGCGCCCCTACGCGAGCAGGCTCGAAACGTCCTTGCCAGTAGAGGGTGCGAATGCGGCTGCGGGACCATCAACCTCACGCCACAAGATCAGGACGCTCCCCGCTCAACATCGAGTAGCCCTGCAGAAGTTGAGGGCCGTGTGCTTGGTGCGGACGGTGAAAGACATCGGTGGCCTCCTGCTGTTCGTCAAAGACGGCCTGCTGTCCTCGCTAGAGGTCGACTCGTACGACGAGCCGTTGCCGCTGCCTGAGCCGCGCCAAGTGATCTGGGAGAATGTGCCACGCCGCTGAGGCTCCCGCGCGCTAACGCGGAACGCGGCTACTTGTTCCATTGACGTCACGACCGGGGTCTGACGAGGCTCGGTCGAGGTGTCCGAGGTTGTCGCTCTCAATGCGGCTGCCCACGGATCGCGTGTGGCTCTCACATGGCCTGCGCGGCCTCGGGCACCGACCGGG
>DASTVQ010000067.1:0-37597 GCA_035759015.1 Kribbella sp. | reverse complement strand
AGCTGGACCCGTTCCAGCGCCAGGCCTGCGAGGCCCTGGAGGACGGTCACGGAGTGCTCGTCTGCGCCCCCACCGGTGCCGGCCAGACGGTGGTGGGCGAGTTCGCCGTGCACCTCGCGCTGACCGAGGGGCGCAAGTGCTTCTACACGACGCCGATCAAGGCGCTGTCGAACCAGAAGTACGCCGACCTGGCGGCCCGCTACGGCCCGGCGCGCGTCGGCCTGCTGACCGGCGACAACTCGATCAACTCCGAGGCGCCGATCGTGGTGATGACCACCGAGGTGCTGCGCAACATGCTGTACGCCGGCTCGCACACCTTGCTCGGCCTCTCGTACGTCGTGATGGACGAGGTGCACTACCTCGCCGACAGGTCCCGCGGCGCGGTCTGGGAAGAGGTCATCATCCACCTGCCGGACTCGGTCTCGGTCGTCTCGCTGTCGGCGACAGTGAGCAACGCCGAGGAGTTCGGCGACTGGCTGGCGACAGTCCGCGGCAACACCGTGGTGGTGCTGGAGGAGAAGCGGCCGGTGCCGTTGTTCCAGCATGTGATGGTCGGCAAGCGGCTGCACGACCTGTTCGCCGGCGAGGCCCCCACCGCCCGGACCGGTGCGCCGACGCCGGCCTCGAAGTCGGGGAACCCGGCCAAGGCGGCGGACAGCAGGGACCTCAAGGACCTGGTCAACCCACAACTGGTCCGGATCGCGCGAGACGACAGCCGGATCTTCCGCGACGACTCGCGCAAACCGCGGCGCCGCCGGGACCTGCCGAAGAACCGGCCGGCCAAGTCGCACTTCACGCCGTTCCGGTCCGACGTGGTGGAGGAGCTGGACGCCGACGCGCTGCTGCCGGCGATCTACTTCATCTTCTCCCGCAAGGGCTGCGAGGACGCGATGCTGCAGTGCCTGCGGTCCGGCCTGCGGCTCACCTCGCCGATCGAGCGGGACGAGATCAAGCGAGTGCTGGCCGAGCGGACCGCGGACCTGCCCGACGAGGATCTCGGCGTGCTGGGCTACCACGACTTCGCGGAGGCGCTGAGCCGTGGTATCGCCGCGCACCACGCGGGCATGCTGGCCGCGTTCAAGGAGTGCGTCGAGGAGCTGTTCGCCCGCGGCCTGATCAAGGTCGTGTTCGCCACCGAGACGCTTGCCCTCGGCATCAACATGCCCGCCCGCACGGTGGTGCTGGAGAAGCTGAGCAAGTGGAACGGTGAGGCGCACGTCGACATCACGCCGGGGGAGTACACCCAGCTCACCGGCCGTGCGGGCCGGCGCGGCATCGATGTCGAGGGCCACGCCGTCGTGCTGTGGCAGCCCGGGTTCGACCCGCGGGCCGTCGCCGGTCTGGCCTCGACCCGTACGTATCCGCTGCGCTCGTCCTTCTCCCCGTCGTACAACATGGCGGTGAACCTGGTCCGGCAGGTGGGGCGGTCACGGGCGCGGGACATGCTCGAGCTGTCGTTCGCGCAGTTCCAGTCGGACCAGGCCGTGGTCGGGCTCGCCCGGCAGGTGCATCGCAACACCGAGGCGCTGGAGGGCTACAAGGAATCGATCGACTGCCACCTCGGCGACTTCCTCGAGTACGCCGCCCTGCGCCGGCGGATCGGGGACCGTGAGTCGTCGGGCTCCAAGCGGCGCAAGCTGGATCGCCGGATCGAGGCGCAGGAATCGCTGGAGAAGTTGCGGATCGGCGACATCATCCGGGTCCCGGCGGGCCGCAGCGCCGGTTGGGCGCTGGTGCTGGACGCGGGCGTGCGGTCCGAGCGGGAGGGGCCGCGGCCGACCGTGCTGACCCTGGACCGGCAGGTCCGCAAGCTGTCGATGATCGACTTCCCGACGCCGGTCGAGGCGATCGACCAGCTCCGGGTGCCGAGGAAGTTCAACGCCCGCAACCCGCAGCAGCGGCGCGACCTGGCGCACGTGCTGCGCGGCCGGACCGACCTCCTCGGCGAGGACGGACCGCCGTCGCGCAGCCGCGGCCGGGACGTGGTCAGTCATGCCGACGATCCCGAGCTGCAGCAGCTGCGGGCGGAGTTGCGCGCGCATCCCTGCCACGGCTGCGCCGACCGCGAGGACCACGCGCGCTGGGCCGAGCGGTACTTCCGGCTGGAGCGCGAGACCCGCGACGTGCAACGCAAGATCGAGCAGCGGACCAACACGATCGCCCGCCAGTTCGACCGGGTCTGCCAGGTGCTGGACGCCTTGCACTACCTCGACGGCGACCAGACCACCGAGGCCGGCGACCGGCTGTCGCGGATCTACACCGAGCTCGACCTGGTGGCGGCGGAGTGCCTTCGGCAGGGCGTGTTCGACGACCTCGACGTGCCGGAGCTGGCGGCGTGCCTGGCCGCGTTGGTCTATGAGCCGCGGTCGAAGGACGAGCCGACGTCGCCGCGCCTGCCGCGCGGTGAGGTCAGGGTCGCGCTGGACCGGATGAGCGGGATCTGGCGGGATCTGTCGGTGCTGGAGCGGGACATGCGGGTGGACTTCCTCCGCCCGATGGACTTCGGCTTCTGCTGGGCGGCGTACCGGTGGGCCTCGGGTGCTTCACTGGCCGAGGTGCTGTACGAGTCGGACCTGGCGGCGGGCGACTTCGTCCGCTGGGTGAAGCAGCTGATCGACCTGACGGAGCAGGTCGCCGACGCGGCCGGTGGCGGTCCGTTGCGAGCCACTGCCCGGGCCGTCACCGACGAGATCCGCCGCGGTGTCATCTCCTACGCGTCCGTCGTCGACGAACCCTGACCCTCGGCCATGCCGGGTCAGCGGTCGAGATCGAGGTTGGTGGTGCGGGTCTCGTCCTCGGGTAGCTCTGGCAAGGTCGTGTACAGCACCCGACCGCTGGGGTCCATCCGTGGCGTCCCGGCCCCACAGGCATGCCACGGATGAACCCCGGCGGGGTCGTCCGAACCGTCAGCACCTCCGGATCGGGTAGCTGTAGGTGGTGTTGCTCGGCGTGGCCACGTAGTAGTCGATGGTCCAGGTGCCGTCGACGAGCCGGTCCCAGATCGACGACGTGCCGACCTTGGAGCCTGAGCGCTGGCAGGTGATCCACGCGAGCGAGCCGATCGACTGCGAGCCGACGATCTTGTACGACAGGCCCGGGCCGGTCCGCTTGCTGAGCCCGCCGGCCTTGGTCTGGTACGGGAGCGTGCAGTAGGGCAGCGGCGCGCTGTAGGTGGTGTTCGACGGCGTGCTCACGTAGTAGTCGGTTACGTAGGCCCCGTTGGTCAGCTTGTTCCAGACGGTGGTGGTTCCGACCTTCGAGCCGAACGTCTGGCAGATCACCCGCACGGTCGACTTCGGTGCGAACGAGGTCACCACGGAGGCAGACGTCGAGGGCGCGCTGCGGGCGTTGAGGCTGGTCGTGCTGGTGACGGTGTACGGGTAGGCGACCGTGGCGACCGGTGCGTCGAAGCGGTCGTTGTCGATGTTGAGCGTGACACCGCCGTACGTCTCGTTGTGGTCACCGCGGTACTGCTTCGCCCGCTGGTTCACCGCCCAGTACGCGTTGGGGATTCCCGACCAACCGGTCAGGGCCGAGCTGAGATCCCAGCGCGCGATCCAGAGCGCGTCCGGACGGGCGTACGACGTCGAGTTGTAGACCTGCGTCAGGTGCTGCGCGCCGGAGTTCAGGTGGGCGTAGACACCGGAGAGATAGCCGACGCGGTGCAGTTCCTTGGTCCAGGCCGACAGGAACGTCAGGACGGCCGAGCGGCAACTGGTGTTGGTGGCGTCGTAGTGCTCCATGTCGCCGTAGATCGCGCTGCCGCCCACGATGCCGAGCGCCTTGGCCTTGGCCACGGCGTCAGCGGCCGCGTTCCGGCCCTGGGTCGCCGCCGTGGACGCGCTGATCTTCACGGCGTTGGCCCGGAACGTGCACGGAGCCTGCGGACCCATGTAGATCGGTATCAGCCGCCAGCCGAGCCGGGACACGGTGGTCACCCAGCTCGAGGTGAGCTGCGGCTGGGCACAACTCCGGTTGGCGCCGCCGATGTAGATGCCGACCCCCCGGTACGGCGACGCCTTCCAAGCGGTCAGCTGCGCGACGGTGGGCGCCGTGCAGGTATCGAATGCGAGGCCCGTGTAGCGGGTGGCGCTGGCAGCGTTGGAATAGGCGACCGTGGTGGCCGGCTCCGCGGCGGCAGGAGTGACGATGCCCCACGAGAGCAGAAGGACGGCCGCGGTGAGGACCGCCAACAGAGAACGACGCTTGCGGACTGACATGGGACCCCCTGGAGCCGACACGACCGCGATACTGGCCCTGCTCGGGCCATGTTCGTAGTAGACGCCTCCGCCGGATCGGCAGCCAGGGCAAAAGGTCCTGTCCCTGAATGGACCGTCGGCCGGGAAACGAAGCCTCTGCTCGCGGCCGGACGCGATCACTCGCGAGGCCGGCATCCTCGACGAGCAGGAACCTCCGGCTCAGGACACTGGACAGGTCGAGGTCGGGACTTTGGTCCCTGTTCACGGCTGCCCCGGCTTGCGATGGTCGAAGTGGCCTGCGAGGCGGGCGAGGGAGCCGAAAGGCTGAGAGGCCGGCACGGTCGAAAGACCAGAAGGCGACCCCCAACCACCTGATCCGGACAATGCCGGCGAAGGGAAAACGTCTCGTAGGTCGCTTGCTGTCCCCAGCCTCACAAGCTCGCCGTGAAGCCGGCGCCGCCTCCGGGTGTTCGGCCGGTGGCACCGTACTACCGCACCTCATACGTCGAGCGTCACCGAGCAGAACCATCCACCCGATCCGGCGGCGAGCGACAGTTCGTGCATCGACACGGCCTTGGGCACCGCACCGACCTGCTCGCTCTCCTCGGCCCGGACCATTGCGAACCGAACGTCGATCTCGCCCTCCCGCGGCTCCAGCTCGACGTCGACCGGGACCTCGCCAGTGGTCTCCATCAGGTAGATGACCTCGTCCAGCACGGCTGCGAGGAGCTCCTCATCGCTGCTCGCCGTCAGCCGGCACCGCTGCATACCTGTCGGGTGCACGGACGAGACGTCGACGAAACTCTCGACGCTACCGAGTACCGCCTCGGCGATGCACTGCTCCCGGGTGGTCCCCCACGCCTCCACCCGGACGTCCGCGGTGTGTGGCACTGTCCGATGCCCGGCTGCGCTCGGATTCATCACGCTCTCCTCCCTGAGTCCAGGACAGCGCACCATCGATGTCGGTGGAAGGGGGCGCTCTGCGTGCGCCACGCCGGCGATGGTGGCCTGATGATGGCGTTGTGATCCTGTTGAAGGAGGCTGGGACGCCGGGCGCGTCCAGACGCCCCGGCGGAGAGCTGCCTGAGGATGTGTAGGGATGAAGATCGTCGAGGAGACACCGTACCGGTTCCGGATCGAGCGCGAAGGCCCTATGCGGGTGCCCGGCATCGTGTTCGCCACGCGCCACCTGCTGCCGGACATCACCTCGGACAAGTCGCTGCAGCAGGTCTGCAACGTTGCCACCCTGCCGGGAATCGTGCGCGCGTCGTACGCCATGCCCGACATGCACTGGGGCTATGGGTTCCCGATCGGCGGCGTGGCGGCCACCGATGTCGAGGCGGGCGGCGTGGTGTCACCCGGCGGCGTAGGGTTCGACATCTCCTGCGGGGTACGGCTGCTCGCCGCCCGTGACCTCGACCACCGGCGCATGGCGGCGCACCTGCCGGCGCTCATGGATGCGCTGGACCGCGCGACGCCGCGGGGCATGCGCCGCGGCGCCGTGTGGCACCTGGACGGCCGGACAGAGCTGGAGCAGCTGCTCCAGCGGGGCGCACAGTATGCCGTCGAGCAGGGCCACGGGGTCGCGCGGGATCTCGAGCGGTGCGAGGACGGCGGCGCAGTCGCCGACGCCGACCCCGACCAGGTGAGCGCCCGGGCGTTCGAGCGTGGCCTGGGCCAGGTCGGCAGCCTGGGTTCGGGGAACCACTTTCTCGAGGTCCAGGCTGTGGACAGGGTCTACGACGAGGCCACCGCTGAGGTGATCGGCCTGCACCGTGACCAGGTCTGCGTCATGATCCACTGCGGCTCGCGCGGCCTGGGTCACCAGATCTGTACGGACCACGTACGGTCGATGGGGAAGGCCATGGGCAAGTACGGCATCACAGTCCCGGACCGGCAGTTGGCGTGTGCCCCGGTCCAGTCACCCGAGGGGCGTTCGTACCTTGGCGCGATGGCCGCAGCGGCCAACTACGGCCGAGCCAACCGGCAGTTGCTGACCGAGGCGGTGCGCCGCGTGTTCGAGGACGAGACCGGCGTCGTGCTCGATCTCGTGTACGACGTCTCGCACAACCTGGCCAAGCTCGAACGCCACGACGTCGACGGCACCACGCGGACGGTCTGTGTGCATCGGAAGGGCGCGACCCTGGCGCTGCCGCCAGACCACCCGGACCTCCCACCAGACGTCCGCGCCGTCGGCCAGCCGGTGCTGATCCCCGGCACCATGGGCACCGCGTCGTACGTTCTCGTCGGCGTACCCGACAGCCCCGCGTTCTCCTCCACCGCTCACGGAGCAGGGCGGGTCGTGAGCCGGCACCAGGCGGCTCGATCGGTGGGTGGCCGGCAGGTGCGGCACGATCTGGAAGCGCGCGGGATCCTGGTTCGCGGCTCGTCGTGGCGTGGCTTGGCCGAGGAGGCGCCGACCGCCTACAAGGACGTCACCGCGGTGGTGGAGGCCAGCGAGCGCGCTGGCCTGGCCCGGACGGTGGCGCGACTCGTACCGCTCGGCGTGGTCAAGGGATGAATGGCTGACGTCGACTCCGGTCAGGGACCTGGGCGAACAGCTCGGCGACGTTGCCGGCGACCCAGACCCCGGGTACGGCGGTAAGCCTGGTGGCATCGGCGGCGATGTGCTCGCCGAGTCCCAGCGGATGGGTGACCGGTTTCAGACCGAGGTCGGCCAGCACCTCGGCCCGTGGTGCGCGGCCAGCGGCCCGGTCCCGAGCACGCCGATGGCCTGATCGCGAACCTCCCAGCCGTGGCAGTACGGGCAATGCAACACGTCTCGTCCCCAGCACTCCCGCACCCTGGCCGAGTAACATCCCTGACCAGGTCGGCAGAGGAGGAGCCATGCGCCAGGAGCCCACGATCGTGGAGCGGCCCGAGCAGCCCTACGTGGCGATCCGCGGAGCGGTCACGATGGCCGCCATCAGTCAGCTGGCGGACCGGCTGCCGGAGGTGTTCGCCTGGCTGGCCGAGCGCGGGGTGGAGCCAGTGGACGCGCCCTTCTTCAAGTACGACGTGATCGACATGGAGCGCGAGCTGGTCATGCAGGCCGGCGTACCGGTCGCGGAGGTCCAGCAAGGCGAGGGCGAGGTCGTCGCGGGCGTCCTGCCCGGCGGGCGGTATGCCAGTGTCACCCATGTCGGGCACCCGGAAGGGCTGCTCGATGCGACCCGCGACCTGTTGGCCTGGGCCGACGAGCGGGAGCTGAAGTGGGACGTCGACGGTGACCGCTGGGGCTGCCGTCTGGAGGTCTACAAGTCCGACCCGCGCGAGGAGCCCGACCTGAGCAAGTGGGAGACCGAACTGCTCTTCCGGCTCCGGGAGTGATCGCCTGGTGCCCACCGTCCTGGCCGGCCTGAGCCGGCTGGATCCCGCGCGGGTCCGTTTCGTCGCATCGCCCCTGCTGGAGCTGGGCTCCGCGCTGCATGTCCTGGCCGAGCCGGTTCACCACGGTAGGGCCGAGTGGGCCGAGCGGGTCCTGGGTGCGATGCCGCCCGCCCAGCGTGACGAGCTGGCCGCCTGGTCGTGGACCGTCCGCGCGGTCCGGGCCCGCTTCTTCGCCACCAGCCCCGGCAACGGAGTGCAGACCTGGCCTGTCGAGCTCGCCCGGCTCCGGGAGCGTGCACCAGACGACGTTGCGGCCGACATGGTCCGGCCGTTGCGCGGCAGCCCGCTCCGCAACAGGACCACCGACACCGAGAAGGTACGCCGCTGGGCCCGCAGCCGGGGTCGTGCAGTGGGGGAGCTGGTGGAGGCCCTGCTGGTGGATCCGGCCAGACCGGTCGAGCGGTTTCTCGACTTGCTCGACGACTGCTGGCACACCTGGTTCGGCGAGATCTGGGCCGAGTCACAGGATCGGCTGGTCGCTCGTGGCCGGCACGACCGCGACCTGGCCGCGAGGGACGGCGTTGCGGCGATGCTGTGCTCACTGGACGGCTCGGTGGGAATTCGCGACCCCGACGCGGTGGTGGTTCAGAAGGTGCAGAACAAGCGAGTCGAGCTCACGGGCAACTCCTTGCTGCTGGCACCGAGCGCCTTCATCGCGCCGCACCTGTTTCTTGGGGAGGTGCCAGGAGAACCGCTGACCGTGATCTATCCACTCACTGCTCGAGCGGACGGCGAGGTACCGACAGCGCAGGTGATCCGGAGCCGGTTGGAGTCGCTGGCGGTGCCCGATCGGCTACAAGTCTGCCGGGCCGTGGCCAGTGAGCCCAGAACGGCTGGGGAGATCGCGGCACTCTGGGGCCTCCACCCAACGCAGGTGACCCGCCACCTGCGGGCGCTGACCCGGGCCGGCCTCGTCACCGCCGAACGCCAGGGTCGGTTCATGGCCTACCGCCTGGACGAGCAGGCGTTGCGCAGTCTGGGCACCGATCTGCTCGACCTGGTGGTGCGCTGAGCCCCGTGGACTGACGAAGGTCGTCAATCCACCGGCGATCGACGCGCGGGACCTGTTTGCTGCTGTCATGAGCCTCCCGCTGACGCCACCCGTCCGGCGGCTGGTCGTCGCGACCCTGGTGAACACGCTCGGCAACGGCGTGTACGCCGCCGCCGGCGCGCTGTTCCTCACCCGGGCGGCAGGGTTGTCCGTGGGCGAGGTCGGCGTCGGCCTGACGATCGCGGCCCTGGTCGGGCTGGCCACCAGTACGCCGCTGGGCGTGGTCGCGGACCGCCTCGGCCCGAACCGGGCGTACGTTGCCTTCCTGCTGCTGCAGGCCCTCATGATGGCTTCACTGACGCAGGTCCGTTCCTTCGGCTGGTACGTCGCCGTGGCTGCCCTGACAGCGGTCGCGGACTCGGGCCAGCGTGGTGCGAAGGGCGCGCTGATCGCGGGAGTCGTACCGGCGGAGGGAAGGGTCCGCACCCGCGCCATGCTGCGGGTGACGACGAACATCGGCATGGCTGTCGGTATCGCCCTGGCCGGCATCGTCTTGGCGATCGACCGCCGCGAGGTCTACGTAGCCGCCTTGCTGGGCGACGCGGTCACGTACCTCGCGACCGCGGGGCTGATCGCGTGGGGGATGCCGCGGGTCCGGTCGATGCCTTCGGCAACCGGGCCGTCGGGACTGACCGCGCTGCGGGACCGCCCGTTCCTCGCCTTCGTCACCCTCGACGGGTTGTTGACCATGCACAGCGCGATGCTGCAGGTGGCGCTGCCGTTATGGGTGGCGACGGCCACCGATGCACCGGCATGGCTGATCTCGGTGCTGCTGGTGATCAACGCGATCGCGGTGATCCTGTTGCAGGTCCGGATCGCTCGGGGGACGGAACGGCTGGCAGGTGCCGCCCGCGCGGGCCGCCGGGCCGGCTGGCTGCTGGCCGTAGCGTGTGTCGTCCTCGCGCTGACCGACGTGACCTCGGGCGTGGTGACCGTGGGCCTGCTGGTCGTCGCTGCTCTGGTACACGTGCTGGGAGAGATGCTGCAGTCGGCCGGTGGCTGGGGTGTCAGCTTCGAGCTGGCTCCGCCGGGTGGGCAGGGTCAGTACCAGGGCGCCTATGCGATGGGGCGGCAGATGGGAGACCTGATCGCCCCGCTGGTGCTGACGACCGTCGCGATCGGCTGGGGATGGCCCGGTTGGCTGGCCACCGGTGTCGTATTCCTGCTGGCCGGATCACTGATTCCGTCGGCTGTCCGCAGGCACCGGCAGTGGCAGGTCGAGCCGGTCGCGGCCTGACGGTGCTCAGGCGGCCATCGAACGGAGCAGCCTCCGCAGTTCCCGGGCAGCGGCGAATCCGGCGCGGTTGCCGCCGATGGTGCTTGCCGAGGGCCCGTACCCGACCAGGTGCACGCGTGGGTCCGGCACCGTCCGGGTGCCGTCCATCCGGATCCCGCCCGACGGTTCCCGCAGGTGCAGCGGAGCCAGGTGAGCCAGGTCGGCGCGGAAGCCGGTGGCCCAGAGGATCGCGTCGACGTGCTGCGTCCTGCCGTCAACCCATCGCACGCCGTCGGGCGTGATCCGCTCGAACATCGGACGCCGTTCGTACACGCCCCGGCGCAGGGCGGCCTGCTCCTGCTCTCGTAGCTGCAGCCCGGTGACACTCACGACGCTGCGCGGTGGCAGTCCGGCGCGAACCCGTTCCTCGACCTTCGCGACCACTGCCCGGCCGAGCTCCGGGCCGAACTCCTCGCCTGTCCGCCATTCCGGTGGACGCCGCGTCACCCACGTCGTACGGGCGACCTCGGAGATCTCGGCGAGCAGTTGGACCGCGGAGGCGCCACCACCGACCACCAGCACCTCCCTGCCTGCGAACTCGGCCGCGCCGCGATAGTCGGCAGTGTGCAGCTGCCGGCCACGGAAGGTCTCGATGCCCGGGTACCAGGGGATGAAGGGGCGGTTCCACGTCCCGGTGGCGTTGACGATGGTCGCGGTGTTCCAGGTGCCGCTGCCGGCGATCACGTCGAACCGGCCGTCCCCGGCCTCGCGCACGGTCTCGACCGCCACCGGCCGAACGACCGGCAGCTCGAACCGCGACTCGTAGTCCGCGAAGTAACGCGGCACGAACTCGTTGGCCCGCTCGTCGCCCGCGCTCTCCGGTACGGCGACCCCGGGCAGATTGGCGATCCCGTGCACGTCGCGCATCGTGAGGGAGTCCCACCGGTGTTGCCACGCACCTCCCGGCGCGCTGTTGCGATCCAGCACCACGACCCCGTCGTACGGGGTGAAACCCAGCCGGACCAGGTGGTGGGCGGCTGACAGGCCGGCCTGGCCCGCGCCGATCACCACTACCTCGGTTCTGCTCACGTCGAGCACAACACCCAGGACGGGCCCAGGTCTTCCCAGCCGAGGTGACCATCTCGGTGGTGTGCTCTGAGGCCGGATCGGTGTCATCCGCGTTTCCGGACCGGACCCGCCCGAGTCCGGTCCGGAACACGCGAGGTCAGGCGTCCCAGTCGTCGATCTTGTCGTGGTAGCGCTGGCCCGCCTTGCCGCCGACGAGTGCGAACAGCAGCGTGCACACGACCACCGCGGCCGCCGTGATGATGCCACCGGTCGTCAGGGTGTCGGTCGACAGCGACGCGCGCGGCACATCCACCGGGTCGAGGACGTCGTACTTGCTGTCCGCCAGGGCGCCGACCCCGGCCGCGACCACGGAGACGAGCAGCGCGAACATCCAGACGCCGAAGCCCTGGCGGCCACCGTCGAAGCGGGCCAGCCGGCCGGCCACGTAGCCGCCGGTGTAGTAGGCGAGGCTCATCACCACCACAAGGACCGCACCGGAGGCGATGGCGAAGGTGCCGGCCTGGTCCTCGATATCGCTGCCGGTGATGTCCAGCGTGTAGCCGACCGCGACGGCGATCGCCCCGACGACGCCGGCGAGCAGCACTGTGAACGCGATCGCGATCAGCCAGCCGAAGAAGGCCGCGCCCACCTTGAAGCCCCGGTACGGCGACTCGACCTGGACCGGGTCGAGGAACCGCGGCACCACCCCTCTGGTCGGCGAGGTGGGTAGCTCGACTGTTCCCGTCCTTGACCTGGTCGGCGTCGTCTCCACCGCGACGTTGGTCATCGCCTGACGTGCTGCGGCGCGCGCCTCCTCATAACGTTGTGTAGCGGCATCATTGACCGCCGTATCCGTGTCGCCGTAACGCTGAACCACTCTGCTTCTCCTCACAGGTCAGCCCCGTGCGGGTGCCCTACCCATCCGTTCGCGGCTCATGCGTAGTCCGCGCCATTTGTAAAAAGAATTAACGTCCGGGGCCGGCACACCCGGGCGAAGCCTACCGGCGCTCGCGGACGACGGTCACGACAGCCGCCGCCACACATTGTCAGCACTTCGGCACCCGTGTGTGACGTGCTGCTGTTCAGCGGTGCGTTGTCCCCCCGGCTGGAGCCTCGTCAGGCGGTCCTGGTCTGGGTAGATTGCCACCATGGGCCGGGCCGGCCGGGAGGAGAGGGGCGCCGGGGGGACACTCCTTCTGGTTCTGGTCGTCGTCGCCCTGATCGTCGTCATCGCGATCACCAGGGTCACGCAGGACGAGGAAGGCCAGGGTGCGTTGGGGCGAGGCCCCGCGCAGGTCGACACCGTCACGGGGGCGGCCGAGCAGAGCCTCAACCAGTACTGGGAGAAGGAGTTCCCTGCCGTCTACGGCGAGGACTTCACGCCCCTCGAAGGCGGCTTCCAGCCGAAGACCCCGCAGAGCGAACCGTTCAGTTGCAGTGGCGAGTCGCTGACGTACGACGACGTGGCGGGCAACGCCTTCTACTGCGGTGGCCCTGACGACGACTACATCGCGTGGGATGCGGCCGAGCTGTTCCCGCAGCTGACCGAGCAGTTCGGCAGCATCGCCCCGGCGGTGGTGCTGGCCCACGAGATGGGCCACGCCGTCCAGCAGCGGGCGCAGGTGAAGGCGGCCTCGGTGGTGGTCGAGTTGCAGGCGGACTGTTTCGCCGGCTCCTGGCTCCGGTTCGCCGAGACGTCCGGCGACGATCCGGTGACCCTGACCGAGGGCGCTCTCGACAGCGCGGTCGGCGCGATCCTGGTGCTGCGGGACCAACCGGGCACGGCGGCGACGAACCAGCAGGCGCACGGCCTCGGCTTCGACCGGGTGAACGCCTTCCAGACCGGCTACGAGGAGGGCGCGGAGCGGTGCGCCACCTTCCCGGACAAGGGGGTGGTGACGACCGAGCTGCCGTTCCGCACGGTCAGCGAGGCGCAGACGGGTGGGAATCTGCCGTTCGCGGAGGCGATGGAGTTCCTTCCCGACCAGCTGGACAAGTTCTGGACCACGGAGTTTCCGAAGATCGCCCCGGGGGAGACCTTCGAACGTCCGTCGCGGCGCCCGCAGGGTCAGGGTCCGCTGCCCGAGTGTGCGAAGCCCGGTGGGATCTCGGGCTACTGCGCTGACCTTCGTGCGGTGATGTGGGTGGTGCCTGACCTCGCCGCGGTGCACCAGCAGATCGGTGACCTGGCGACCGGCGCAGTGCTCAGCGACGCTTGGGGAGCGGCCGCGCAGTCCGAGGCCGGGCTGCCGGTCGACGGTAAGGCGGCCGGGCTGCAGCGGGACTGCTTCACCGGTGTCTGGCTCGCGGCGTTGGCGGAGGGTGGGCTGGAGCAGTCGCTGCTGTCGCCCGGCGACGTGGACGAGGTGCTCGCCATGATGATCGGGAGCAGCAAGTCCGCCGCTGACGACCGCGGCGGCGCCTTCGAGCGGACGAAAGCGTTTCGCCAGGGCCTTCTCGAAGGCTCGTGCCCGACCGGCTAGTACGCCAGTCGTATCGGGTCAGTGCCCGTAACTGCGGATCGCCCGCCCATGACCCAAACTGGCGCATGTCAGATCACAGCCGCTCGTAGGACTCCAGCTCAACCGGGAGGGCACGAAAGCCTTCTAGGACAGACATACCCTAGCCAGGTACGTGTCAGATGTGTGCGTGCGGGTGCTCCGAGGAGCGGCGCTGGAAAGAGAGGATGCCGGGGTTACGGATCCGGCCGCCGGCGATCTCGATGGCGCGGCTGATCGTAGGGTCGACCTCCCAGGCGTCGGGACCGTCGAGCACGGTCTGCAGGAAGGGCAGCAGCGCCTCGCTGATCTCCCACGTGGCCGAGTTCCACAGGTAGGACGGGCTGTGATCCACGCCGTAGTAGATGTGTCCGCCGATCTCGAAGATGGGATCCTCGAACGCGGTGGGGCGGGCCCAGCTGAACCCCATCCCTACATCACACGACACGTCGACGATCAGTGTGCCCGGCGAGAGCTGGTCGAGCTCGTTCTCGGTCAGGAAGATCAGGGGCGCGTCGGGATCCTGCAGCACGCAGTTCACGATGATGTCGTGCTCGGCGAGGAAGCCGGCCAGTGGCACGCGTCCGTTCTCCGTCAGCGCGTGACAGCTCCCCGGGCGGCCGTCGCTGTCGGGATCATGGTCGAAATGGACCATCCGCGCGGTGTGGATCGGTGAGCCGACCGCGGTCACGCCCCGGGCGGTCAGCACGTCGACATCGAGAATGCCGTGCGCGTTCAGGCCCGTCACGGCCCCCCGGCCGGTCGCGCCGAAGCCGATCACGACCGCGCGCAACCGACGGCCGTAGTTGCCGGTCGAACCGACCAGCTGCAGGGCGTGCAGGACCGAGCAGTATCCGGCCAGCTCGTTGTTCTTGTGGAACACGTGCAGGCTGTACTGGCCGTCGCTGGTCCAGTGGTTCATCGCCTCGAACGCGATCAACGTGAGCTGCCGGTCGATGGCGAGCTGGGTGAGCTCGGTGTCCTGGACGCAGTGCGGCCAACCCCACAGCACCTGCCCGGTGCGAAGCTCGTGGAGGTCCTCGGCCTGTGGCTTGGGCAGCAGGACGATGTCGGTCGTCGCGAGCAGCTGTTCCCGGTCGAGCATGCCGGCGACGGATCGGGAGAGCTGCTCGTCGGAGACGCCGAAATGCTCCCCGTAGCCCGACTCGAGGAAGATGCGTCGGCGCAGGTCGGCCGGGATCCGGTCGAAGTGATGCGGATGGATCGGCAACCGGCGTTCGTTCTCCTTGCGAGAACGCCCGATGATGCCGAGCGTGAGCTGGTCCACTGTGGCCCCTTCGGTTCCTTACTTGTCTAGCACAAGTCCGACCGACCTCTGCATCGAGATCGTCCCGAACTGGATCATCGTCGCTAGGCTGGGGCCATGGCGACAACCCCGCTGCGAACCGTGCCAGATCTGACCGGGCTGCTGAAGCACGCCGGCCACGTGCTGGAGACCCAGCTGACCGCGGCACTGGCCGAGATCGGGCTGACGCCCCGGATGCAGTGCGTGCTGCTCTACGCCCTCGAGGCGGAGCGGACGCAGATCCAGCTCGCCGAGCTGGCCTACCTCGACAAGACCACGATGGTGGTCACCGTAGACGCGCTGGAGCAGGCCGGCTATGCGGAGCGGCGCCCCTCCACCACCGACCGGCGCGCCCGGATCATCGCAGTGACCGACGCCGGCGCAAAGGTTGCGGTCGAGGGCCAGCGGATCGTCGACGATGTCCATGCCCGGGCATTGGCCGCGCTCCGGGCCGCCCAGCGCGAGCCCTTCGTGCAGGCGCTGACCTCTCTCGTGGACGGCCACCTGTCCACTCCCATGGAGTCCTCGCACCCGGTACGCCGGGCCAGGCAGCGTGCCGGTTGATAGGACCACAATAGATCGTCTGCAACAGAACTATCTGCTAGCGTCTTACTTGTTCTGCTCGAAGACAAGGAGACGACCGGTGTTCCAGACGACGATGCCGACCAGTTCGCGCCTGCGCGCGCTGGCGGTGCTCTGCGTGATGCAACTGATGATCATCCTCGACGGCACCGTCGTGACGGTGGCGCTGCCGACCATCCAGAACGACCTCGGCTTCTCGCAGGCGGGTCTGGCCTGGGTGATGAACGCCTATCTGATCGCCTTCGCAGGTCTGCTCCTGCTCGCCGGACGGCTCGGTGACCTGATCGGCAGCAAGCGGGTCTTCCTCGCCGGCCTGGCGCTGTTCACCGCGGCCTCGCTGCTGTGCGGTCTCGCCGGCAGCCCTGAGCTGCTGATCGCCGGACGGTTCGCGCAGGGCGTCGGCGGTGCGCTCGCGTCGGCGGTCATCCTCGGCATGATCGTCGGGTTGTTCCCACAGCCGGGGGAGCAGGCCGGGGCGATGGGCGTCTACAGCTTCACCTCGGCGAGCGGCGCCTCGATCGGCCTGATCGTGGGCGGTGTCATCACCCAGACCGTCGGCTGGCACTGGGCCTTCCTCATCAACGTGCCGATCGGCCTCGCCGCTCTGCTGCTCGCCGTACGGTTGCTGGCGGCCGATCGTGGCATCGGCCTCGGCAAGGGCGCGGATGTCGTCGGGGCCGTGCTGGTGACTGCGGGGTTGTCGCTGGGCGTCTACGCGATCGTGCAGTCGGCGGAGCCGTCGTCCACGGTGACCCGCTCCTCCGTGCTCGGAACCGTCGCAGTGCTGCTGCTGGCCGGGTTCGTCGTCCGGCAGGTCCGCGCAGCTCACCCGTTGCTTGCCCTGCGCATCTTTCGCGGCCGGCAGGTGACGGTGGCGAACGTGATCGTGGTCCTGATGTTCGCCGCCGGCTTCGGATTCCAGTTCATGACCGCGCTGTATCTGCAGCGGGTGTTGGGATACGGCTCTCTGCAGACAGGTCTGGCGTTCCTGCCCGCACCGGTGCTGGGCGGTCTGATGTCGTTGTTCGTCGCGGCCCGACTGACGGTCCGGTTCGGCAGCCGTCGGGTGCTGATCGGCGGCCTGCTGGCCTTCCTGGCGGCGCTGTTGTTGCTCAGTCGCGCTCCTGTCGACGGAGCCTACCCGGTCGACGTTGCCCCGGTGCTGGCCTTGATGGGCGCAGGCATGGGCGTGGCGATCCCGTCGATGATCATGTTGGCGATGTCCGGTGCCGAGCCGGAGGACGCCGGGCTGGCCTCCGGGCTCAACAACACGGCCCAGCAGGCAGGAGCTGCCGTCGGCACCGCCACATTGGCGACCCTGGCCGCATCACACGCCGCCGTACGAGTGGGTGATGGAGCCACAGCGGTGGCAGCGCTGCGTGACGGCTACAGCCTCGCCTTCCTGGCGGCGGCGGCATTCGTCGGCGCAGCCATCTTGCTCGCGGCGACGCTGCTCAAGCCCGGCTCGGTCGCCGAGGAACCCACTGAGGCGGTCCCCACTCAGCAGTAGAGATTGCCGCCCGGGTCGACCTCGAGCACGCGGCTGATCCGCCGGTAGGCGTCCACCCGGCTCTGTACGTTCGCTGGGCTGCGGCCGCCGCACTCGAGAGCGCCGTTGACCCCGCGGACCGTTTCGCCGAAGCCGACGCCCGCGACCATAGCGTCGTGTGGCGTCGTCTTGGCGTCGCCCGTCTTGGTGTTCCAGTACCAGAGAGCGGTTTTCCAGGCGAGCGTCGCGTCCTGCTCGACTCGCTGCGGGTTGTCGAGCAGGTCGGTACCGAGTGCGTCGCCTGCTGCCTTGTAGTTGAAGTTCCAGCTCAGCTGGAGCGCGCCGCGACCGTAGTACGCCGCCTGGCCGGCCGGGCAGCCGTACGGACGGGCGTGGTCGCAGTAGCGCGAGTACTGGGCCTGGTTCTGCTCGACGATGTGCCTCAGCCCAGCTGTCTCGTGGTCGACATTGGCAAGGAAGGCGGCGGCCTCTCGCTTCCTGCGCGCCTCGTCGCCTGTGTTCGCGAAACCGGGGTAGGCGCTGAGTGCCTCGACCAGTCCCGCGTACGAGTAGAAGGGGTTCCGGTTCGGAAAGATCTCGTTGAACTGCGACTCAGTCACCGGGAACGCGCTCGGGACACCCCGGCCGTCGCAGGGATACGGATTCCAGTACCACGTGCTGATGGTCGGGTCATAGCCTTGGTTCTCCTGCTCGGCGACGTAGTACCGGCCGTCGGTGTACTTCACGACGCTACCGGCCGGGTACCACGTGCCGGCCACCCAGTCCGGATGCTCGCAGGCCGAGCCGGCGTCGGGCTGCTCGGCACCGCCACCCCGCTGTGTCAGCGCCAGGACCGACGCGGTGACGGCCAATGCGACGGCGGCGAGCAGAAACACGATTCGCGAGATCTTCACAGGCGCGCTCCTCTGCCCTGATCGTAGGTCGGCGTTGGCCGTGGGCATGGTTACTGGTGATTTGGCCACCACTGACGGCTGACTCCGAGGCGACTTCCCCGGCGGCCAGGTGGAGCTGAAGTACCGCTTCGCTGTCCGCGACGACCTCATCACCTCCCTCGAGATCGCTTCCTGACGAGATAACGCGTAGCCGGGACCAAGTGCCCCGGGCCGGCGTCATGGCGGCACTCTGCCAAAAAGGGCTTTCGGCACTGGATAGGTGCCGACGCGGTCGCGAGGATGGACGCCAGAGGGTTGCCACCGTGCCGGGAGGTGGGAATGAGCACGCTGGAGAGGAGCCCAAGCAGTCCACGGGCTCCGTCGAGGCCGCAGCACCCGTTGATCGTCGCGGCGATCGCGTTGGTCCTCGGTACAGGGTTGACGGCTGCCGGCGCCGGCATCGGGATCCGCCATCTGGAGAAGGCAGGCCTGACCGTGCTGACGGTGGTCGGGCTGATGGCCATGGTCGCCGGGCTGGTCCTGCTCGGATTCGGCTTCCGGTTGTCCTGGAAGGCCCTGGACGGTTGGGCTCGTCTGGCCCTGGTGCCGGTGGGCCTCGCCGTCCTTGTCGTGTGCTACGCCCTCGCGATAGCGGTGATGGTCACCGTCGTACCGCCGACGTCACTCGGGGCGGAGACCCCGGCGGACCGGGGCATGACCTACCGCGATGTCTCGTTCACCACGACCGACGGTGTGCAGCTGTCGGCCTGGTACGTTCCGTCCGGCAACGGCGCCGCGGTCGTCCTGATGCACGGCGCCGGCTCGACCCGTACGGCGGTCCTGCCACACGCGGCGGTGCTGGCCCGCCACGGCTACGGCGTACTGATGGTCGACGCGCGCGGTCACGGCAAGAGCGGCGGCCGCGGCATGGACCTGGGCTGGTACGGCGACCAGGACGTCATGGCGGCGGTGACCTTCCTGACGCAGCAGCCAGGCGTTGATCCCGGCGGCATCGGTGTGGTCGGGCTCTCGATGGGTGGCGAGCAGGCCGTCGGCGCCGCGGCCGCCGACGATCGCATTCGAGCGGTGGTCGGCGAGGGAGTCACTGCCCGAACGGCGGCGGACAGAGCCGGCTGGCTGCCAGGTGGATTGGAGGGCGCCTTGCTCCGCGGCCTCGACGCACTCACCTACGGCTTCGTCGATCTGCTGACACCGGCCTCCCCGCCTGCCCGCCTGGACGACGCGGTCGCCGCGGCCGACAACGCGCGCTTCCTGCTCATCACCGGCGGGACTGTTCCGGAGGAGCCGCTCGCGGCGGCCCACCTGAAGGCGGCGGCGCCCGATCGAGTGGACGTGTGGGAGGTAGGTCACGCCGGCCACACCGAGGGACTACAGGTCCAACCAGCCGAGTGGGATGCACGCGTCGTGGCCCTGCTCGATGCCCAACTCAGTCCAAGCATCCGCTAGAACCAGTGCAGGTCCTCCACGCTTTCCTCCGGCCCTCTGTGGATACCTTCCTGGCGATTCGTCGCCTCTGGTGCGGACTCGCCGCATTGGCGCACCAGACGCGACGAGTCGCCAGGGGGATTTCCACAGGCACGCGCTGGCGGGTTCGTGAGTTCGGTGCTGGCCGCGCGCGTGGATCAACCCGGCCTGCGGCTGGGCCGGTCCCGCTGCCACGATCGCTGCCATCGCCCTCGGCTGCGTCCTGCTGGCGGCCGTCACCACGCTTCGGCAAGGACGCCCGACAACGCGCGTCGCTGAGTGACAGTTGCCTGCCGGCAGTCGGCCTCGCCTGGGGACGACGTCACATCGCGGCCAGCTGTCCGGTCCTACGTGATGTAAGCAGCTCCTCGACATACAAGGAATGCGACCGTGAGCCAACATCTCCTCGAGACCGCGGCGCAGGACATCGCGGACGCGACGTCGACACCGCTGTTCCTGTACCCACTCGAGAGGCCCGTCGACTCGAACGACCCGTTACCGACAGTCCTCTACGTGCACGGCGGGGGCTGGACCTCGGCAAGGACGGCACTCACGACCGGCTGGTGCGCGAGCTCGCGGTGGGCGCGAACGCCGCGATCGCCTTCGTCGAGAACACCGCCAGCAGCGGCGCCATGGAGCAGGTGATCTGCATCCTTCGCGAGGCCCTCGGCACCAAGGACAAGGAGAAGACAATGAGCGAGCAAAGTTCCGTCGTCGTGCTCGTGCACGGCGCGTTCGCCGAGTCTGCCAGCTGGAACGGCGTCGTCGAGCAGCTACTGCCGAACTCGATCGAGGTCGTCGCCGTCGCGAACCCGTTGCGCAGCATCGCGGGTGATGCCGCCTACGTGCGCGATGTGATCGCCGGCATCGGCAAGCCGGTGGTCCTGGTCGCCCATTCCTACGGTGGCATGGTGATCACCGAGGCCGCGGCGCGCAACGACGCGGTGAAAGGCCTGGTCTACGTATGCGCCTTCGCCCCCGAGCAGGGCGAGGGCGCGTTCGAGCTGTCGCGCAAGTTCCCAGGTAGCACGCTCGGCGAGGCACTCGTCGCCTATCCGGTCTCCACCGGCGGCAACGAGCTGGCCATCAGGAGCGACGCGTTCCACCACCAGTTCGCGGCCGACGTCCCCGCAGGGCAAGCCGCGGCGATGTGTGCGACGCAGCGGCCGGTCACCGAGGCGGCCCTTGTGGCAGGTCTGCCCACCGACGCACCGGCCTGGAAGACATTGCCGTCCTGGTTCGTCTTCAGCGACCAGGACCTCAACATCCCGGTCCCGTTGCACCGCTACATGGCGCAACGGGCCGGCGCCAAGGGCATCCGCGAGGTAGCTGGCGCCTCCCACGCGCTCAGCGTGTCGAACCCTGATGTGGTGACGGCGGCGATCCTCGACGCACTGGCTGCCTGAGGCGGATCAACCGCTCGCGATGGCCTCCGGCCAGCACGGCCGGAGACCATCGACGCCAGCGACCAGGACCTCAACATCCCAGGTGCCGCGCACCGGTTCCTGGCCGAACGTGGGGCTCCTGCCCAAGGCAATTTCCCCGCCACCGACGGTACCTCCAGGGCTGCACAAAGGCGACCACGAACCGCGCCACGGCAGTCGCCTCCCGATCGTCCAGCTGCAGCATGGTCAGCTGGCCGGGACGAGGTGCTGTCGCCGATCGGTCGCGCGCTCCGCGGTGTCGAATTTCGGCGGAGCTGTCACAGGGCCGCAGGGCTGTTCGGTCTTAGCTGCTGACCGGACGACAACGAGTGCCCCGGCGGACAGGAAGGTGTGCCATGAAGATCGTGGTAATCGGCGGTACTGGTCTGATCGGCTCGAAGCTCGTGTCAAAGCTTGGCGAGCACGGTCATGACGCGGTGGCTGCTTCGCCGAACACCGGCGTCAACACCGTCACGGGCGAAGGACTCGCCGAGGCCCTGGTCGGCGCGGACGTGGTGATCGATGTGTCGAACTCACCATCGTGGGAAGACGCCGCGGTGCTGGAGTTCTTCGAGACATCCACCCGCAACCTGCTCGCGGCGGAGGCCGAGGCAGGAGTCGGCCATCACGTCGCGCTGTCGGTGGTGGGTACCGAGCGGCTGCTCGAGAGCGGATACTTCCGGGCGAAGCTCGCGCAGGAGAAGCTGATCGAGAACTCGTCGATCCCGTACTCGATCGTGCGCGCCACTCAGTTCTTCGAGTTCGTCCCGGGCATTGCCGATGCGGCCACCCACGGCGCCACGGTCCGGCTCGCCCATGTGCTCTACCAGCCCATTGCCGGCGATGACGTGGCTCAGGCGGTCGGCCGGATCGCGGTAGGCGCGCCAGTGAACGGGCGGGTCGAGGTCGCGGGCCCGGAGCAGTTCCGCATGGACGACTTCTTCCGTCAGGCGCTTGCCGCGCGAAACGACCACCGCGAGGTCGTCACCGACGCCAACGCCGTGTACTTCGGAGTCTCACCTTCCGAGCGCGCCCTGGTGCCGGACGACGGCGCAATCCTCGGCGAAACCCACTACGGCGACTGGCCTGGGCGCACCGGGACTGCGTCGTAGACGCTTCCGCTCACCGACCTCCCCTGCCCCTGTCGCACATTGAGGTACACCATGCACGGCACACATCCGATCACGACCGACCAGACGCCGAGATCAAGCCCGTGGAAGACGACGTCGACCGTGCTGCAGGACGCCGAACCCTTCATCTCGGCGGGAGCTCACGCGATGACCGTGGTGATCGACTACCCACCCGGTGACCCGGGGCGCGCCGCCGCACCGCCGCACCGGCATCCCGGGCCGGCTATCGGCTACGTCCTCGAGGGCGAGATGCGGTTCGCGCCGTTATCCACTGCCAGGACGGAAGACCGCGACGACATCGGCCTCCGCTTCACGGTGGCGATGCTGTGCGAGCCTGGCCAACCGATGCTCGTCCTGGTGGACGACGAAGAGCTTGCCCAACGCAAGGACCGCCGCACCTCGGCCGTCCTGACCTGGGGGTGGATCAGACAGGAGCCCTGCTGTGACCGTAGCGGCGATGACCGCCGAGTTCGACGACGTCGCGGACTGGACCGCCGACGCGGTCGAGCAGCTCGGGGACCGGTATGCGATGCCTGCCGCCTGCCGTGTTAGTTCGAGCCCGGCTGCCCTGGCCTGGCTGGCCGAGGTCTGCGAGCCGTCTGCCGAGACCACACTGCTGGACGTCGGCGCGGGCGCCGGCGGCCCGGCCGCGTAGCCGGCCGAACGGTTCGGGGTCCGTCCCACCTGCTGGAACCAATGCAGACCGCCTGCCGCCCACCCCTGAACAGATGTCCATCCACGTAGCGCACGGAGGAAGAATGACCAGTCCGACAGGCGAGAACGCCTTCCTGCACAACCTCGAGGCCGAGGCCGAGACCGAGTTGACCATGGCTGAGGCGAGCCACCCTGGGGAGTCCACCGGTGGACCCGCTGAGTGGCTGTTCGACCCGGCCGAGGCCGAGCGTGACGAGGTCGCCCTCCGCAGTCTTCTGGGCGCCGTAGAGGCCCTCGAGAGGGACGCCCCACCCGACAGTCACGTCGTAGCCGAACGACCTGACGCGTCGTGACAAGCCGACTGGCACGCTCGCAGCCGACCCCTTTGCGTACGACGACACTGGTTCCTGCTACCGGTAGCCGCCCCTGCCGGCTCACCGGCTCACTGAACGACGGAACATCCGTCTGCGATCGCCGTTGTGGCGAGGTCTGTCGCCGGCCGGTGTCGTTGACCGGTGTCCAGCAGATCAGCCAGACGTCCACGTTCGCGTCGCGGTGCAGAGGCGAAGACGCGCTCTCGTCGCTGTAGGCCACCTTGTCCCTCCACTGGTGCGGCTGCGCGGCGATCGACGCCGCCAGCTCGGCCAGCTCACGGGGACCCGGCCCGGAAAGTTGTCCAGTGTCAGACAGTCGTGCAGTTCCACGAGCCTGCTGGTCCGGCGCGCTGGTACGACTGGCACATCGACGGGCTGAGCAGTCGCTGCATTCCCCTCTCCGGAGGCGGCACCGGTCCTGACAGAAGCCGGTGCGGGTTGTCGTGGCGGATCACCGCCGTCGCTGCATCGCCTTGGCCGAGGTCGGTGGTCCCGGCGCACGGCCGACCGGTCATCGCGCGGTCATGGGGTCGGCCTTCCGAGCGCCGCGCGATCCAGGGCGTGGCCGTCGCAGGTCTCGCAGTACGGCCGCCGACGAGCCGGCCGGTGTCGCGTAGTTCCAGGGCCCAATGACCGGCGGGAGCGACATCCCGGTCGCTGTGACAACCCCAGCGGGCACGACGACGGCATGGAGTCTCACCACCCCACAGGGCGACCACGGAATCGACCACGGAATCCACCACGGAATGCACCACGGACTTCCAGGGCGCGGCGACCGCGGTCCTGCGACGACGGTGGCATCAGTCGCAGTCGCGGATCCGCGACGACGGGCAAAGGAGTCCGGAAGGTGAGTACACGATCTTTGGAAAAGCGCGTCGCGTCTGTCACCGCTCCCGTCTGGTCGGACGACGACCGGTCACGCGCCGATCTGGACCATTTCGTCCGTATGCGCCCGCGCTTGTTCAGGATCGCCCACCGGATCGTCGGCAGCGAACACGAGGCCGAGGACGTCCTGCAGGAGGTCTGGCTCCGCTGGCACCGCGTGAACCGCACAACGGTGATCAATGCCGAGGCGTTCCTGGTGACCGCGACCGGCCGGCTGGCTATCAACCTCGTCCAGTCCGCCCGTCGCCGGCACGAGATCTACGTCGCCCCCCGGCTGCACGAGGAAGCGGCGGACCCCGATGCTGACCCCCTGGCGGAGACCGAACGAGGTGAGGCGATCGAGCTGGCCGTCCAGCTGCTGCTCGAACGTCTGTCACCCTCGGAACGGGCCGCCTATGTTCTGCGAGAGGGGTTCGAGTACCCGTACCGCCAAATCGCGGAGACCCTCCAGATCGGCACGGCCAACGCGAGGCAACTCGTGAAGCGCGCCCGCGCACGCATCGCTGCAGGCCGGCGTCATCCGTCCAGCTCGGCCGCCCACAGTCGTCTCCTGCGGGCGTTCGCGCTGGCCTCCCGCACCGGCGATCTGACCGGCCTCGAGGCTCTCCTCGCCGCTGACCTCAAGCCAGCCGGCCGAGAACAGTGCAGCAGCGGATCGAGGACTACGCGCTCATCGGCGATCTGCGTACGGCGGCGCTCGTCGGCGTTGACGGTTCCATCGACTGGTTGCGCCTACCCAGGTTCGACTCGGCCGCGATCTGCGCCGCCCTCCTCGGTGGCGCCTCCAGTGGCCGGTAGGTCATGAGGCCGGCGAGCGGCGACACGCCACAGGCGCTCAGCCATGCAGCCATCGTCTCATCCGCGCTCCATCTCGCTCAGCAGCCGCAAGAAGTCGACGGGCCCTCACTCGCGCACTGGGCGAAGGCGATCGGCCGAGTCGGAAGATCCATCCTCTGACACCAAACATCCGCCCGACCTGCAGCTCACCCGACCGGCGTCGGGTCGGGGAGCGGACAGCGATCTCGGGCGCCGGACGCCTCCTGTCGCCAAACGCTGAAACGCTCTAGCCTCGGTCAGAGGTGGTGGAGCCATGACGAGCGGTGCTGCGGCGCACGAGCTCCGCGGCCGGCGTACGGAGTGCGCGGTCTTGGACCGGTTGGTCACTGAAGTACGCTCCGGCCGAGGGCGGGCCTTGCTGATCCGTGGTGAGGCAGGAGTCGGGAAGTCGGCTTTGCTCGACTACGCCGTGGGGCATTCGACCGGATGCCGGGTTGCCCGTGCAGCGGGTGTCGAATCCGAGATGGAGCTCCCCTTCGCAGGCTTGCATCAGTTGTGCGCGCCAATGCTGGATCTTCGCGGTCGCTTACCGGGTCCGCAGCGCGAGGCGTTGGCTGTCGCGTTCGGCTACAGCGTCGGGAGTCCGCCGGACCGGTTCCTGGTCGGAGTGGCCGTGTTGAGTCTGCTGGCGGTGGTGTCGGAGCACAGGCCGCTGTTGTGCGTGGTCGACGATGCACAGTGGCTGGATCAAGTTTCGGCGCAGACGTTGACGTTCGTATCGCGGCGCCTGTTCGCCGAGCGGATCGGTGTGGTGCTCGCGGTCCGGGAGCCCGCGGCCGGGCCGGCGTGGCGAGGTTTGCCGGAGTTGATGGTCGGCGGCCTGGCGAACGACGACGCCCGCGCACTGCTCGCCTCGGTCGTTCCCGGCCGGCTCGACGAACGGATACGGGATCGGATCCTGGCGGAGACGCGGGGCAATCCGCTGGCCCTGCTGGAGTTGCCGAGGGGGTTGACGGCGTCGGAGGTGGCCGGTGGGTTCGGACGGCCGGACGCCCAGCCGCTGGCAGGCCAGATCGAGCGGAGCTTCGCTCGTCGGGTGCAGTCACTTCCGGCGGAGACGCAGCGGTTGCTGCTGACGGCCGCAGCCGAGCCTGTCGGAGATGTGCCGCTGTTATTGCGTGCGACGAAGCGGTTGGGCGTTCCTGTGAGTGCGGCAGCACCGGCCGAGGCGGCCGGGCTGATCGAGCTGGATGCCCGGGTGCGGTTCCGGCATCCGCTCATGCGGTCGGCGACCTACCGTGCGGCGACGCCTGCGGACCGTCGCGACGTACATCGGGCCCTCGCCGAGGCGACCGACCCGGCTGTCGACCCCGATCGGCGCGCCTGGCACCGGGCTCACGGTGCGGCCGATGCCGATGAAGAAGTCGCCGCCGAACTGGTCAACTCTGCCGACCGGGCGCAGCGCCGCGGTGGTGTCGCGGCCGCGGCCGAGTTCCTGCGGCGTGCGACCGAGCTGACCCCCGACGCGGCGACGCGCTCGGTCCGCGCACTGGCCGCCGCCCAGGCCGAGATGCGGTCCGGCGCCTTCGAGATCGCGCTGAAGCTGCTGCTCACGGCCGACGAGGGTCCGGCCGACGAGCTCCACCGGGCGCAGGTGAATCTACTGCGGGCACAGATCGCCTTTGCCTCCGGTCACGACATGGCCGCGCCGCGCCTGCTCCTCGAAGCCGCCCGTCGGCTCGAACCGCTGGACAGTGGGCTCGCCCGCGACACGTACCGCGACGCGATGGGAGCCGCCTTGCTCGCCGGGAGGCTCGCCGACGGTTCCGGCGTACTCGAGGTGGCGCAAGCGGTGCGAGCGGCGCCGCGACCGGCGCGGCCACGGCCCGGTGATCTCCTGCTGGACAGCCTGGCCGTGCTGTTCACCGACGGATACCCGGCCGCCGTACCGCTGGCGAAACGGGCCCTGCGAGCGTTCCGCACCAAGGAAGCGTCGGGTGCGAGTGACCTGCCCTGGTTGTGGCTGGCGGCGGTCACCGCCGCCCGCATGTGGGACGACGAGAGCTGGTCCATCCTGACCGCGCGGCACGTCCGGGCCGCCCGGGACGTCGGCGAGCTCAGCGAACTCCCACTCACCCTGAACTCGCTCGTCGTCGTGCACCTGTTCGCCGGCGAGCGCGCGGCGGCCACCTCGCTGATCGCGGAGATCCAGGCGATCGGGGAGGCGACCGGGAACGCGCTGGCGCCGTACGGCGCGCTCGGGCTGGCAGCCTGGCGCGGCGACGAGGCCGAGGCCACCCTGCTGATCGAGGCGACCATGACGGACGTGGTGGCCCGCGGCGAAGATAGCGGGGTCATGGTCACCCAGTGGGCGCGGTCGCTGCTGCTGAACGGACTCACCCGGTACCAGGACGCCCTCCCGGCGGCCCGCGCCGCGACTGAGCATTCGATCGAGTCCGCGGTGGCCTATTGGGCGCTGACGGAGCTGATCGAGTCGGCCGTTCGCAGCGGCCGGCCTGAGCTTGCGTCCGGCGCGTACGAGCGCCTCGCCACGACGACGCGAGCCAGCGGGACCGAGTGGGCGCTCGGTGTGCTGGCCCGATCCGGTGCGCTGCTTGCGACCGGCCGTACGGCGGATGGCCTGTACCAGCAGGCGATCGAGCACCTCGGCCGGACCCGGCTCCGGATGGAGCTGGCCCGCGCCCACCTGGTGTACGGCGAGTGGCTGCGGCGGGAGAACCGGCGCCAGGAGGCCCGCGGCCAGCTCCGCAGCGCCTACGACATCTTCACCGGGGCCGCCGCCGACGCGTTCGCGAACCGCGCCCGCCGCGAGCTCGCCGCCGCCGGCGAGTCGGTCGCCGAACGCGCCACCCGCGCGAGCGACACCCTGACCGCGCAGGAGGCGCACATCGCCGGGCTCGCCGGCAGCGGCCTGACCAACGCCGAGATCGGTGCCCAGATCTTCCTCAGCCCGCACACTGTCGAGTGGCACCTGCGCAAGGTCTTCACCAAGCTGGGCATCACGTCACGCAGGCAGCTCCGCCCGTCGGACGCCGGCACCGACTGACAGGACGCAGGCTAGCGACATCCGCAACGCTGGCGCCGATCGTGGTGGCCGGGCTTCAGCTACAGGTTGGTTGGCCGGCGGCGGGGTTTGGAGGCCTCCCGACCTGCACGCCGGTCGGAGTATCCGGGCTGATCACCCTCGGCACTCGCGTGCGCTTCCGGCACCCGCTCGTGCGCTCGGCGGCCTATCGCGCGGCGGGACCTGACCAGGCGGTGGCCGCCGAGCTGGAGATGCTGAGCCTGTTCGGGGCCCGCTCACGAACCCCGAGATCGGCGCCCGGTTGTTCATCAGCCCCCACACGGTCGAATGGCACCTCCGCAAGGTGTTCTCGAAGTTCGCCATCGCCTCCCGCAGGGAGAACCGCACCGTGCTGCCCCAAGGCGCGACGACCTCGGCCTGGTGTCGTGGGTCAAGAGGACGCAGGGCCGTGACCGCGCGCCGTCCCAGCGCGAGGGTGCCGAACCTTGATGGCTCGACACCCTGGCCGGATCGCGGCCTCCTCAACCTGTCCTGCTAACCGACGCTCGCCGCGGCGGCCTGCTCGATGACTCGCGTGACGGTCTTGGGTTCCGTGATCAGACCGAGATGTCCGGCATCGAACTCCGTGACGGTGGAGCCGGCCCTCTTGGCCAAGGCTCGCTGGGCATCCGGCGGGATGATCTGGTCCTCGGTCCCGATCAGGTACCAGGACGGGATCGTCCGCCAGGCCGGGGTCCCGGACGGCTCGTTGAGTGCCCCGACCGTCACCGGTCGCTGGGAGGCGGTCACGACTGCCTTGTCATCGGCACTCAGGCCGGTCGCGAACGAGGTGAAGACGGCCGACTCCTTGAGGTAGAGGTCTGTGGTCGCGGTGGGTGGAAGAGTGGCCGGAACGAGGTCGAACACGGTCGTCGGATCCGGCACCGCGAGCGCGGAGTCCGGCCCCGCGGCCTCGGTGGCGGTTTCGCCTGCGTCGAGCGCGAACGAGTTGACATAGACGAGTGCCTTGACGTTCGGAATGCCGGTGGCCGCGTTGGTGACCACGGCCCCGCCGTAGGAGTGTCCGACGAGTACGATCGGGCCCGTCACCGTCTCCAGGATGGCCCTCACGTACGCAGCGTCGCCCGACAGTGATCGCAAGGGATTGGCAACCGCCCTCACCGTGTATCCGTCGTCCTGGAGCCTCTCGACGACTCGTTCCCAGCTCGACGCGTCCGCCCAAGCGCCGTGCACGAGAACGATGGTGGGCTTCACCGTCCGGCCTCCCTTGGCGACGGCGCTCTGCGCCGGGTTGATGCTCACCAAGAGGAGGGCGACTGCAGCCAGGATGGCCGCCCCGGCGCGGGGTCGACTCTTGGCGCGGCGGGCCGCGTAGGTGAGGTGACTGGTCATGACTCTGTCCTGTTCCGTGGGATGGGCTCCGACGGCTGGCAGGCCCGAGACGGTTCGTGCCGAGGACATACCCGTCCGCGCCGTGGCCAGGATCGGAGTCGAGCGCCTGATGGTCGACTCGTGTGTAAGACCGGACACCAGCCCGCCGTGTGACACCTATCGCTGGCTGGGGTTGGACTCGCGGCGGGGCCGAGCTGCCGGCAGTACGGCTCCGGACAACCTCGCGTGCAGCTGGTTGCGTGAGCTGACGCCTAGTACTCGGCGGCCTCTGACGCGCGGGACCGTGACGGTCGTGCGGCCGGCGGCACGAGGGTTCGGTACTAGGGCGTTTCGCTGGTCAGGAAGGGCGCCCCCGGCAGGATTCGAACCTGCGCACCCGCCTCCGGAGGGCGGTGCTCTATCCCCTGAGCTACGGGGGCTCGGGACGGGCAGAACAGTATCAGGAATTTCGGCTGGGTCATTCACCGGGTGACGCCCTGACCGCACCCTGGCTGACCCACGGGTCCGGCCCGACGCCACCGAACCAGGCGTCATAGTGGACCCAAAGCCGTCACCCGAAAGGAACTCCGACTCATGTCCACCACCTTGGTCCGACCGACCAACGACCGCTGGATCGCCGGTGTCTGCGCCGGACTCGCCCGGCGCTTCGACATGTCGCCGAACACCGTCCGGCTGATCTTCGTGATCAGTTGCCTCCTGCCCGGTCCGCAGTTCCTCATCTACATCGTGCTCTGGATCCTGATGCCATCGGAGAGGTGACCGGCCGGATCCGGCCCGCCTGGTCCGACATGAGAGCCTCCTCCGCATGGGATTCGGGCAGCGGACCGGGGCGTCGACGGTCGTCGTCATGCTCGGCCTGCTGCCGGTGCTCGCCGGTTGCCAGGTCGGCCCGGCGCCCGCGGCACCCGCTGAGCTGCGGACCGGGCCGCCGCCCTGGGACGCGCCGCGCGACGCGGTGTCGTACATCGACAGGGCCGGGTTCGAACGACTTCCGCTCGACTTCAGCGGGCCCGCGCCGTACACGCTGAAGGTGTCCGTCACGATCGACGGCACGGGCGTCCAGGTCCCGGCGGGCATCGGCGTCGACCGGGTCCGCGCGGAGCAGGCCGCGGTTCACACCCACTCCACCGACGGCCTGGTCTACGTCGAGGGCAAGACACGCGCCGAACGCCCGACACTGAAGCAGTTCTTCGAGCTCTGGGGAGTCCGGTACGACGCGAAGTGCCTCGGCGACGCATGTGGGGGAGTCGCCGTCCGGGTTGACGGCCGACCGGCGAGCTGGGACAACGAGCTCGTCCGGAGCGGGACGATCGAGGTCGCCGCCCGGCACTGATCGTGGCAGCATGGTGGCTCTCCGCGCTCGCCTGGTCCCTCGATGCGGTTGGTTCGACCCGCGGTGAACCAGCCGCGGCACTGATATCGGGCAGAGGGTGGACGACATAGCGGCGATCGTCGATCGCATCGGGGAGACCAGCGGGGTCGAGCCCTGGCCTTCCCCAGCGGTGCAAACCTGTGCGCGGCCCGGACTTCTCACGAGCCGGAGGGATGGGGTCGTACCGAGCAGCGGATGGTGGGGGAGGCCGATGACGAGTGGCCCATTACGCTGGCCCGGTGACCCCGGAACAGCTCGCTGAAAAGATCCTGCAGGCCCTGACCACCCTCGTCGACGACGGCACCGTCACGGTCGACGGTGGGTTGCCGGGCGAGCTGAAGGTCGAGCGCCCCAAGAACCCCGAGCACGGCGACTACGCGACGAACGTGGCCATGCAGCTGGGCAAGCGCGCGGGCATGGCGCCGCGGCGGTTCGCCGAGCTGCTCGCGGCCCGGCTGAACGACGACCCCGCCATCACGGCCGTCGAGGTCGCCGGGCCCGGATTCATCAACCTCCGGGTCGCGGCCGATGCCCAGGGCAAGATCGCCGCGAACATCCTGGAGGCCGGCGAGGCGTACGGCAGGAGCGACTCGCTCAAGGGCCAGACCGTCAACCTGGAGTTCATCTCGGCCAACCCCACCGGGCCGCTGCACCTCGGGCACACCCGCTGGGCCGCCGTCGGCGACGCGCTCGCCCGGGTGCTGTCCGCCGCCGGCGCGGTGGTCGCGCGCGAGTTCTACGTCAACGACCGCGGCGCCCAGATGGACAAGTTCGGCGCCTCGCTGATGGCGGCGGCGCACGGGCAGCCGATCCCCCAGGACGGGTACCACGGTGAGTACATCCTGGATCTGGCCAAGACCATCGTGCTCGAGGTGCCGGGCATCACCGAACTGCCCGAGGACGAGCAGCTGATCTCCTTCCGCGAGGCGGGCTACGACCGCCAGCTGAAGGAGCAGCAGGCACAGCTGGAGCATTTCCGCACCAGGTTCGACGTCTGGACGTCCGAGCGCAGCCTGCACGAGCAGAACGGTGTCGGTCACGCGATCGAGAAGTTGCGCGCGCAGGGCCATCTGTACGAGGCCGACGACGCGCTGTGGATGCGCACCACCGACTTCACCGACGACAAGGACCGGGTGCTGATCCGGACCAACGGCGAGCCGACGTACTTCGCCTCCGATGCGGCGTACTACGTGAACAAGCGCGAGCGTGGTTTCGACGTGTGCATCTACTTGCTCGGCGCGGACCATCACGGCTACGTGAACCGGTTGAAGGCGATCGCGGCCTGTGCCGGCGACGATCCCGAGCACAACATCGAGATCCTCATCGGCCAGCTGGTCAAGATCCTCAAGGGCGGCGAGGAGATGAGGCTGTCCAAGCGGGCCGGCACCATCGTGACGCTCGCCGAGCTGGTCGAGGAGAGTGGCGTCGACCCGCTGCGCTACACACTGTGCCGGTTCCCGGTGGACTCGCCGCTGACGCTGGACATCGAGGAGATGACCCGGCAGGCCAGCGAGAACCCCGTCTACTACGTGCAGTACGCGCACGCGCGGCTGGCGTCGATCCTGCGCAACGCGGCCGATCTCGGCATCAAGCTCGACGAGTTCGATCCCGGCCTGCTCAGCCACGACCGCGAGGGCGACCTGCTCCGGGCGCTGGCCGAGTTCCCGCGGGTGGTGGCGACGGCGGCCGAGCTGCGCGAGCCGCACCGGGTGGCGCGCTACCTGGAGGACACCGCGTCCGCGTTCCACAAGTTCTACGACAGCTGCCGGGTGCTGCCGCGCGGTGACGAGGCGGTCGAGCCGGTCCACAAGGCCCGGCTCACCCTGGTCAGCGCGACCCGGACCGTCATCGCCAACGGCCTCGACCTGCTCGGCGTCTCCGCCCCGGAGCGGATGTGAGGGCGCACGAGGCGGGCGTACTGCATGCCGACCTCGGTCACCGCGGCCCGGCCTGGTTGCGTGCTCCCCGTGACGTCAACGAGCTGGTCGCGCCGCTGTGGTCCTTCAACACCCGCAAGAACGACGAGGGCGCCCTGGAGGTCGGCGGTGTCGACCTGCGCGAGCTGGTCGCCGAGCACGGCAGTCCCGCGTACGTGCTGGACGAGGCGGACTTCCGGTCCCGGGCACGCGCGTTCAAGGAGGGCTTCAAGGACTTCGACGTCTACTACGCCGGCAAGGCCTTCCTCTGTACGACGGTGGTCCGCTGGGTGATGGAGGAGGGCCTCAACCTCGACGTCTGCTCGGGTGGCGAGCTGGCCGTCGCGCTGCGGGCCGGCGCCGACCCGAGCCGGCTCGGCTTCCACGGCAACAACAAGTCGGAGCAGGAGCTGGCCCGGGCGCTGGACGCGGGCGTCGGCCGGATCATCGTCGACTCCCAGTACGAGATCGATCGGCTGATCACCCTGGCCGCGGAGCGTGGCGTCGTCGCGCGGGTGATGGTCCGGGTCACGGCCGGGGTCGAGGCGCACACCCACGAGTACATCGCGACCGCGCACGAGGACCAGAAGTTCGGGTTCTCGATCACCTCCGGCGCGGCCTTCGAAGCCGTTGCCCGGATCAACGAAGCGCCCGGGCTGGAGCTGCTCGGGCTGCACTCCCACATCGGCTCGCAGATCTTCGACTCGTCCGGTTTCGAGGTCGCCGCCCGGCGCGTGATCGCCTTGCACGCAAGGGTTTCCGACGAGCTGGGTGTGGACATGCCCGAGCTCGACCTGGGCGGTGGTTTCGGCATCGCGTACACCACCCAGGACGACCCGGCCGACCCCGCGCAGCTGGCGACCGAGCTGGCCAAGATCGTCGAGCACGAGTGCAGGGCGCTCGAGATCGAGGTGCCGCGGCTGTCGGTGGAGCCGGGCCGCGCGATCGTCGGTCCGGCCGTCTGCACGGTCTACACGGTCGGCACCGTCAAGCAGGTCGAGCTCGACGCCGGCGCGTCGCGCACCTACGTCTCCGTCGACGGTGGCATGAGCGACAACATCCGCACCGCCCTGTACGACGCGGACTACTCCTGCACGCTGGCCAACCGGGTCTCTGCGGCCGAGCCCACCTTGGCGCGGGTGGTCGGCAAGCACTGCGAGGCGGGTGACATCGTGGTGAAGGACGAGTTCGTGCCCTCCGACGTCGGCCCGGGTGACCTGGTCGCCGTACCGGGCACGGGTGCGTACTGCCGTTCGATGGCCAGCAACTACAACCACGTACCGCGGCCGCCGGTGATCGCCGTACGGGACGGTCGGACGCGGGTCGTCGTCCGCCGGGAGACCGAGGACGACCTGCTCAGCCTGGACACGGGGGCCGAATGACATCCGCGAGACCGCTGAAGGTCGCCCTGCTCGGCTGCGGCGTGGTCGGGACCGAGGTGGTCCGGATCCTGACCGAGCGGGCCGACGACCTCGCCGCCCGGGTCGGCGCGCCACTGGAGATCGCCGGCATCGCCGTCCGGCGGGCCGGCCGGGCCCGAGACATCGCGGTCGACCCGGCGTTGGTCACCACCGACGCGCAGGCGCTCGTGTCGCGCGGTGACCTGGACCTCGTGATCGAGGTGATCGGCGGCATCGAACCGGCGCGGAGCCTGATCCTGTCCGCCCTGGAGCACGGCGCCTCCGTCGTCACCGCGAACAAGGCGCTGCTGGCCGAGGACGGCCCGACGCTGTTCGCCGCGGCCGAGAAGTACGAGCGCGACGTGTACTTCGAGGCCGCCGTGGCCGGGGCGATCCCGATCCTGCGGCCGCTGCGCGAGTCCCTGGCCGGCGACGACGTGACCCGGGTGATGGGCATTGTCAACGGCACCACGAACTACATCCTGGACAAGATGGACTCGACCGGCGCCGGCTTCGACGAGGCCCTGGAGGAGGCCCAGGCGCTCGGGTACGCCGAGGCCGACCCGACCGCCGACATCGAGGGCTTCGACGCCGCGGCGAAGGCGGCCCTGCTGGCCAGCCTCGCCTTCCACACCAGGGTGTCCATCGCGGACGTTCACCGCGAGGGCATCACCGAGGTGTCCGCGACAGACATCGCCTCGGCCCGGCAGATGGGCTGTGTGGTGAAGTCGCTGGCGATCTGCGAGCTGGACGTGGCGACCGACTCCGTCAGCGCCCGGGTCTACCCCGCGATGATTCCGCTGAGCCACCCGCTCGCCTCCGTGCGGGACGCGTACAACGCCGTCTTCGTGGAGTCCGACGCGGCCGGCGAGCTGATGTTCTATGGTCGTGGTGCCGGCGGCGCCCCGACGGCGAGTGCTGTCCTCGGGGATCTGGTGTCCGCCGCGCGGAACCGGCTCAAGGGCGTGCCGGGCGTCGGCGAGTCGTCGTACACCCAGCGGGCCGTCCGGCCGATGGGGGACATCACGACCCGCTACCACGTGTCGCTGGACGTGGCCGACAAGGCCGGTGTGCTGGCGGCGGTGGCCCACGCGTTCTCCGAGCACGACGTCTCCATCCAGACCGTTCGCCAGGAGGGCCGGGGCGGTGACGCCCAGCTCGTGGTCGTCACGCACACCGCTACCGACGCGGCTCTGTCGGCGACCGTGGAGACTCTGCGCGGCATGGACATCGTCCGGCAGGTCAGCAGTGTGATGCGGGTCGAAGGAGAGTGACAGACGATGGCGCGACAGCGGCCAGCCCTGTGGCGAGGCGTGATCGAGGAGTACCGCGACCGGCTGCCGGTCTCGGCGGACACTCCGGTGGTGACGCTGGGGGAGGGTGGTACTCCGCTGGTCGCCGCGCAGTGGCTCAGTGAGCAGACGGGCTGCGAGGTCTGGCTGAAGGTCGAGGGGGACAACCCGACCGGTTCGTTCAAGGACCGCGGCATGACGGTGGCGATCTCGCTCGCCGCGCAGGCCGGGGACAAGGCCGTCGTCTGCGCCTCCACGGGGAACACCTCCGCGTCGGCCGCGGCGTACGCCGTCCGGGCCGGGCTGCTGCCGCTCGTGCTCATCCCGGCCGGCAAGATCTCCAGGGGCAAGCTGGCGCAGGCCATCGTCCACGGTGCCCAGCTGGTGTCGATCGACGGCAGCTTCGACGACTGCCTGCGGATCGTCCGTGAGCTCGGCAAGAACTACCCGGTGGCGCTGGTGAACTCCGTGAACCCCGTCCGGCTGGAGGGTCAGAAGACGGCGGCGTTCGAGGTCTGCGACGCGCTCGGCGACGCGCCCGACCTGCACGTGCTGCCGGTCGGGAACGCGGGCAACATCTCGGCGTACTGGAAGGGCTATCGCGAGTACGCCAGGGACAAGGTCTCATCCCGGTCACCGCAGCTGTGGGGTTTCCAGGCTGAGGGCGCCGCGCCGATCGTCCGCGGCGAGATCGTCGCGGAGCCCGAGACCAAAGCGTCCGCGATCCGGGTGGGCAACCCCGCGTCGTGGCACCTCGCCGAGGCGGCGCGAGACGAGTCCGGGGGCCGGATCGAGGCGGTCACGGACCTCCAGATCCTGACCGCGCAGCGTGAGCTCGCGGCTCGGGAGGGCGTGTTCGTCGAGCCCGCGTCGGCCGCCGGGGTTGCCGGCCTGCTGGCCGCCAAGGCCGCGGGCCGGCTCGACGGCGGCCTGACGGTCGTGGTCACAGTGACCGGTCACGGCCTGAAGGACATCGACACCGCACTGGCATTCGCCGTACCGGACGGGGTGCAGGCTCCGGTCACACCCGCCGACACTGACGCGGTCGCCCGCGTCGCCGGTTTGGCCTGACCTTGTCAGTGCGTGTGCGGGTGCCGGCGACCAGCGCCAACCTCGGCCCTGGCTTCGACGCCTTCGGTCTGGCTCTCACCCTGTACGACGATCTGTCGGTGACCCCGGGCGGTTCCGGGGTCACGGTGGAGGTGGCCGGCGAGGCCGCGGCCGACGTACCGCGGGACGACTCACACTTGGTGGTCCGCGCGCTCCTGGCCGGGCTGGAATCGCTCGGCGCGACCATGCCCGGCTTCACCCTGCACTGCCAGAACCGGATCCCGCACGGCCGTGGCTTGGGATCTTCCTCAGCTGCCATCGTCGGCGGCATCGCTGCCGCCTACGGCCTCACCGGTACGCCGCTCGACCGCGAGCGCGTGCTGGAACTGGCGAATGAGCTCGAGGGGCATCCGGACAACGTTGCCGCCTGCGCTCTCGGTGGATTCACCATCGCCTGGACGGAGGGCGAGCTGGCTCGGGCCGTGCGGCTGGATCCGGCGCCCGGGCTGTCGGCTGTCGCCTACGTACCCGCGAAAGCCTTGTCGACGGAGGAGGCGCGCGGGTTGCTGCCACCCGCCGTACCGCATCGCGACGCGGTGGTGAACGCGGGCAGGGCGGCTCTGCTGGTCGCTGCCCTGACCGGGCGGCCCGAGCTGCTGCTGACGGCGACAGAGGACCGGCTGCACCAGGAGTACCGGGCCCCGGCCATGCCGGAGAGCTTGGCGCTCGTGCACAAGCTGCGAGGCAGCGGGTTCCCCGCGGTCGTCAGCGGAGCCGGTCCAACCGTGCTCGTGCTCGGCGGTACGGCGCCGGACGCGCCGGATGGTTGGTTGCGGCGCGAGCTCGGCATCGAGCCGGCCGGCGTACAGGTCTGGTCGGGTGATGCCCCGACGGCAGGGGAATGATCGGGCGGGGACACGCGTTGTACCCCTCGAGTCAACAGGTGCACCCTGGTGGTGCTAGTCTCGACTCACCCGATCCCCTTCCAGGTGATCGGTGAACTCTCGCCGCAATCCGGCTTTGCTCCCGGCACCCAGGTGTACGTGGCGATCTCCAGTGAATCACTTGCGCCGCCTGCGCCGGAGATTCCCGGGGACCAGATCTAAGCGAGAGCCTCTATGCCCACGTCGCCGTTTCGTCGGTCGTGGGTGATGATTCCGGGCGATGACCTGAGGACATCGTCCATCCGTGTGGGAAGGACCTCACGTGACAGAAATTGTTGAAGCCTCCAGCGGAGCCGACGCCCAGTCGGCGCCGGGCACCGATGCAGCCACTGATGCTGTCGTCACGCGCCGTCGGAAGACCGGAGGCGGTCTCGAAGGCATGCTGCTCCCCGAGCTCAAGCAGCTCGCCGGGACGCTCGGCATCAAGGGCACCGGCGCGCTGCGCAAGGGCCAGCTGATCGAGGCGATCAAGGCCGCCCAGGCGGGTGGATCGCCGGGCGGATCCCGCCCGAAGGCGAGCCAGCCGACGCTGGACGAGGCAGCCGCGGAGGCGCCCGCGGCCAAGGCCGCCGCTGCGGCCCCGGCCAAGCGGGAGGGCGGCAGCCGCCGGACCCGCGCCGCGGCCGAGAAGGACGCCGGCCAGAACGGTGCCGCCGAGCCGACCACCGCCGAGCCGACCACCGCCGCGCCGACCGCCGCCGCGCCTGCCGCTGCGCCGGCCGTCAGCGCCGAGGCATCCGCGGCCGAGGTCGCGACGCAGAACG
>DASTVQ010000066.1:0-6437 GCA_035759015.1 Kribbella sp. | reverse complement strand
CTGGTCACGACCATCCCCGGATGTGCCTCCACACACTCGCCGATCACCGCCGCGGCCGCGCCGAGCGGATCCGCCCGCATCGCCGCGAGTACGGCGTCCGCGTCGTCCCGGGCCACGATCGCGAGCAGCTTGCCCTCGTTCGCGACGTACAGCGGATCCAGCCCGAGGAACGCGCAGGCGTTGGCGACCGTCTCCGGCACCGGCAGCGCGCTCTCGATCAGCTCGATGCCGACGCCGGCCGCCTTGGCGATCTCGTTCAGCGAGGTCGCCACGCCTCCCCGGGTCGGATCGCGCAGGACGTGCAGGTCCGTGCAGGCGGCAAGCATCGCTGCCACCAGCCCGTTCAGCGGGGCGCAGTCGCTGACCACCTCGGTGCCGAACGAGATGCCCTCGCGCACGCTCATGATCGCGATCCCGTGGACGCCGATCTGGCCGCTGACGATGACGACGTCACCCGGAGCCGCCCGCTGCGGGCGGATGTCCACACCGGCTGGGACCAGCCCGACGCCGGCGGTGTTGACGTACACGCCATCACCGTGGCCCGCGTCGACGACCTTGGTGTCGCCGGTCGCGATGGTGACGCCGGCCCGCTGCGCGGCGGCCCCGAGGTCCGTCGCGATGCGGCCGACCACCGTCAGCTCGACCCCTTCCTCGAGGATGAAGCCGCAGGACAGGTACGCCGCCTGCGCACCGCTCATCGCGAGATCGTTGACCGTGCCGTTGACGGCCAGGTCGCCGATGCTGCCGCCGGGGAAGAACAACGGCTGGACGACGAACGAGTCCGTCGAGAACGCCAGCCGCGCCTCGCCGAGCGTGAACACGGCCGAGTCCGTCAGGCCCCCGAGCACCGGATTGGCGAACGCCGGCAGGAAGAGATGCTCGATCAGCTCGCCCGACATCTGTCCGCCGCCCCCGTGGCCCATCACGACCGCAGGGTGATCGCGTAACGGCAGCGGACAGGTCCATCCGTCGAAGTTCGGCGGATGGGGCATCGCGGGATCCGGCAACATCACCTGTTCAGCCACCGGTCGTCACCACCTCGGCGGGCGTCTCCAGCCGGCGGTAGAGGTAGTACGCCGCACACGCGCCCTCACTCGACACCATGGTCGCGCCGAGCGGGTTGCGTGGCGTGCACAGCGTCCCGAACGCGGCGCACTCGTGCGGCTTGATCTGTCCCTGCAGCACCTCGCCGCTGCGGCAGACCGTGGACTCCTGCGTGGCGATGTCGCGCACCTGGAAGCGGTACTCGGCGTCGTACTCGCGGTACCGCTCGGACAGCCGCCAGCCGCTCTGCGGGATCATCCCGATCCCCCGCCAGGCCCGGTCGGTGGTCTCGAACACGTCGGCCAGCATCGCCTTCGCGGCCGGGTTGCCCTCGTCGCGCACCGCGCGCCGGTACGCGTTCTCGACCACGTGCTCGCCCTTCTCGAGCTGGCTGACCGTGCGCAGGATCCCGGCCAGGATGTCCAGCGGCTCGAACCCGGTCACCACGATCGGTACGGCGTACTTGTCCGCGAGCTCGGGGTATTCCGCCGTACCCATCACGCTGCAGACATGGCCGGCGGCCAGGAAGCCCTGAACCCGGCAGCTGGGCGACTGCATGATCGCCTCGATCGCGGGCGGCACCCGGACGTGCGAGACGAGCAGGCTGAAGTTGGGGATGCCGAGCTTCTTGGCCTGGTACACGGTCATCGCGTTCGGGGGCGCGGTGGTCTCGAAGCCGATGCCGAAGAAGACCACCTGCTTGTCCGGGTGCTGCTGGGCCAGCCGGAGCGCGTCGAGCGGCGAGTAGACGACCCGGACGTCACCGCCCTGGCTCTTGATCCGGAACAGGTCGCGGCCGCTGCCGGGCACCCGCAGCATGTCGCCGAACGAGCAGAAGATCACTCCCGGCTGGGAGGCGATCTCGAGCGCCTTGTCGATGATCTCCAGCGGGGTGACGCAGACCGGGCAGCCGGGGCCGTGGATCATCTCGACGCCGTCCGGCAGCAACTGGTCGATGCCGTGCCGGACGATCGTGTGCGTCTGGCCGCCGCAGACCTCCATCATCGCCCACGGCTTCGTGGCCGTGGCGTGGATCTGGTCGACCAGCCGCCTGGCCAGGACCGGATCGCTGAACTCGTCGAGGTACTTCATCCCGCCGCCTCCCCCATCTCGTCGGCGCGCTGCCACTCGGTGCCGGGCGGGCGGCGCTCACCGGCCTGCCGCGCGGCCAAGCCCCACTGGTCGCCGAACTCCTCCTCCAGCGCGCCGAGCTTGCGGTAGAGCTCCAGCGACTGCATCGCGGACTCCTCGTCCAGGCGCTGCAACGCGAAGCCGACATGGACGATGGTGTACTCACCCACCTCCAGATCGGGCAGATACTCCAGGCAGACGTCCTTCAGCACACCGCCGAAGTCCACCCGGCCCATCCGGGTACCGTCCTCCTCCCGGATCTCCACGACCTTCCCCGGTACGGCTAGACACATGATGTTCCCTCCCTGCGGGCGCGGGCCGCGACCGCCAGCTGCCCGAGTGCGAGTCCGGCGTCCGTCGGGGGCACCCGATGGTGGCGCAGGACGGTGAAACCGGCCGCGGTCAGTGCCGCGATGGTTGCCGATAGCAACACTCGGTTGACGAACACGCCGCCGGACAGGGCGACGGTGGACAGGCCGCGGGCGGCGCGGGCCCGCTCGGCCAGCGTCACCATCAGCTCGGCGATGCCCCGGTGGAAACGGGCGCCCACGACACCCGGCGCCACCCCGGCCAGCACATCCTGGACGACGCCGGTTAGCACCGGCGCCGGATCGATCTGCTCCCCCGCGATCGCGAACTCGTACGCACCGAGCCCTCGATCGGCCGAGGTCAGTCCCTCCAGCTCGATCGCCGCCTGCGCCTCGTACCCGGCCCGGTGACACACCCCGGCCAGCGACGAGACCGCGTCGAACAACCTGCCCATGCTGGACGTCGGCGCACACGCGATGTCCTTGGTCAGCTGGACGTCTAGCAACTCCAGTTCCGGCCCACCGCAGGCGCGCACCGATGGCAGGCGCCGGTCCCAGGGCAGCCCCGCGGCGCGCAGGTGCGACAACGCCATCCGGCACGGATTGCGAACCCCGGCGTCGCCGCCCGGCAGCGGCACGTACGTGAGATGTGCGTCCCGGACGAATCCGTCGTAGTCGGCCAGCAGTACTTCGCCACCCCAGACCGCACCGTCGTCACCGAACCCCGTCCCGTCGAACGCGAACCCGATGACCTGCCCTTCGTAGCGGTGCTCGGCCATCACCGAGGCGAGATGTGCGTGGTGGTGCTGGACCCCGATCACCTCCCGGCCGGCCGCGTTCAGCTGAGCCCATTGCCGGGACCGGTACGACGGATGCTTGTCCGTCACGAGTAGCTCGGGCCGGACCCCGGTCAGTTGCTCGAGGTGCTGCTCGGCTCGTTCGAAGGCGTCGAGCGTGGCCAGGTCGTCCATGTCCCCGACGTGCGCCGACAGCCACGCGTACTGCCCGTCGCCCAGACAGAACGTGTTCTTCAGATCCCCTCCGACCGCCAGCGCCGGCCGGACCGGGACCGGCAGGTCGATCGGGAACGGCGCATACCCGCGGGACCGGCGGACCGGCAGCTCGGTCCGGTCCACGATCCGTACGACGGAGTCGTCACACGGCACGTGGATCGGGCGGTCGTGACCGAGCCATGCGTCGGCCAGGCCGGCCAGCCGGGTCTCGGCCTCGTCGTCGTTCGTGACGATCGGCTCACCGGACTGGTTGCCGCTCGTCATCACCAGCACACACGGCCCGGGCTGGTCGAACAGCAGCTGGTGCAGCGGCGTGTACGGCAGCATCACGCCGAGGTCAGGGTTGCCGGGTGCAACGGCTTCGGCGACGGCCGCACCGGGCCGGCGCCGCAGCAGCACGATCGGGTGCCGGATGCCGGTGAGCAGTTCCTCCTCGGCGGCATCGACCGACGCGATCCGCCGGACCACGTCGAGATCGGCGGCCATCACGGCGAACGGCTTGTCGCCACGGTCCTTACGCTTCCGCAGCGTGGTCACCACCGCCTGGTCGCCGGCGTCGCAGACCAGGTGGTAACCACCGAGGCCCTTGACCGCGAGGATCGCGCCGTCGATCAGCAGCGCGTGCGCGGCCGCCAGCGCGTCCTCGTCGTACGCCGTCTCGAGGCCGGGCTGGACCAGCTGCAGCTGGGGACCACAGGCCGGGCACGCGATCGGCTGGGCGTGGAACCTGCGGTCGGCCGGGTCGGCGTACTCGCGGGCGCAGTCCGGGCAGAGCGGGAAGTCGGCCATCGTGGTGGCCGGCCGGTCGTACGGCAGGCCGGTGATGATCGTGAAGCGCGGACCGCAGTTCGTGCAACTGATGAACGGATGCCGGTAGCGCCGGTCGGACGGGTCGGCGAACTCGGCCAGGCAGTCCGCACAGGTCGCGACATCCGGCGAGACGAGCGTCCGGCCCGCCCCGGCGGTGGAATCGAGAATGACGAACTCGGTGCCGCCGACCGGCGGCAGCGACTCCGGCACCACGGTCGAGACCACGGCCAGCGGCGGAGCGTCGGTGCGCACACGCCGGCCGAACGCGGCGACGGCCGCGGCGGGCCCCTCGACCTCCGCGACCACACCGGCCGCGGTGTTGCCCACCTGGCCGGACAGCCCGAGCTCACGGGCCAGCGCATAGACGAACGGACGGAAGCCGACGCCCTGCACGACGCCGGCGACCAGCACGCGGCTGCGGACACGCTCTGAATCGTTCGTGAGGCTCACCCCGGCGGGCGAATGAATGACGAATTCCACGATCAGCGGACAATTCGCACACTAAACCCCGACCCGGACGCACGCCAGAGATCACGGACCGAAGATCTCGTGCACCCTGCGAAGGTCCCGCAACCGCGGTTCGGTGTCGCCGCGCAGCCACCGGCTGATGGTCCGCACCGACACCCCGATCCGCTGCGCGGCCGCCTGCTGGGACAGTCCCTGACCGCGCAGGACGCCGTTCAGCCAGTCGGCGAACGGCTCCGAGGCGGGCTGCGCCCGGCGGACGCCGGCGCCGTGCAGCACCTCGACCTCCACGCCGTCGGGGAAGATCCGCACGGTCACGTCGAAGACGCCGTCCTTCGGCCCGGCGGCGGCCAGCAGCGCGGTGGTGATCGCGTCGTACAGGGCCCGGTTCTCCTCGGGTTCGAGCATGACCGGGTCGAGAGCCTCGCGGACGAACTGCTCGGCGTCCGGGATCGAGCCCGGCCGGGCCGGGAAGGCGTGCGACACGACGACCACCGGCGAGACGAACACCTCGCGGCCGGGATCGTCCATTGACCAAGAATATCGGCGGAACACCGCGGGAAAGCGGTCCCAGGACCGTCCTGGAATCCGGGATTCCGGGACTTCCGGACACCGCCATAAATACCCGACACAAGTGTCTGTCGGACTTCCGGGGACCGAAGTACGGTCAAAAAGGCCGGGCACTTCTCCCGGCGAGGAGGGCTGGGTCGTGTCCACGACGCTGGAACCGGAACAGGCGCAGCAGGAGACCGACGAGGGTGTGGTGCACATCCTCTGGATGAACGGCGGACTGAGCTGCGACGGCGACTCGGTCGCCCTCACCGCGGCCACCCAGCCCAGCATCGAGGAGATCGTCCTCGGCGCCCTGCCGGGGCTGCCCAAGATCGCGGTGCACTGGCCGCTGATCGACTTCGAGTGCGGCCCCGAGACCGGCGCGGACAACTTCATCGCGTGGTGGCACAAGGCCGACCGCGGCGAACTGGAGCCGTTCGTCCTGGTGGTCGAGGGCTCGATCCCGAACGAGGCCATCCACACGGACGGCTACTGGGCCGGCTTCGGCAACAACCCCGCCACCGGGCAGCCGATGAAGACGTCCGAGTGGCTGGACCGCCTCGCCCCGAAAGCCACCGCGGTGGTCGCCGTCGGCACCTGTGCGACGTACGGCGGGATCCACGCGATGGCCGGTAATCCGACCGGCGCGATGGGTGTGCCCGACTACCTGGGCTGGAGCTGGAAGTCCAAGGCCGGTCTGCCGATCGTCTGCGTGCCGGGGTGCCCGATCCATCCCGACAACCTCTCGGAGACGCTCGTCTACCTGCTCTACCAGGTCGCCGGCCAGGCCCCGATGATCCCGCTGGACGAGGCGCTGCGCCCCACCTGGCTGTTCGGCGCGACCGTGCACGAGGGCTGCGACCGGGCCGGCTACTACGAGCAGGGCGACTTCGCCACGGAGTACGGCTCGCCCAAGTGCATCGTCAAGCTGGGCTGCTGGGGCCCTGTGGTGAAGTGCAACGTGCCCAAGCGGGGCTGGATCAACGGCGTCGGCGGCTGCCCGAACGTCGGCGGCATCTGCATCGGCTGCACGATGCCCGGCTTCCCGGACAAGTTCATGCCGTTCATGGAAGAGCCACCGGGTTCCAGGGTCTCCACCAGGGGCAGCTCGCTC
>DASTVQ010000065.1:0-15519 GCA_035759015.1 Kribbella sp. | reverse complement strand
CCACGGCAGGTGCCGGCGAAGCCGTTGCTGGACGAACTGTGAAACGCATGACCTCGACCTGACGCCGGACGACGTCCTGGAGCAGGGCGGCGGTGGTTGGACCGAGGAGATGCAGCGCCACGGCGTTCTGTATGACGGTGCCAGCCTGCGGCCCCCGCACGAGGCGACGACTCGCGCATCAGACCCAGCCGTCGCGGACCAGGAGCATGCCGAGCTGGAGCCGGTTGTGGACTCCGTAGGTCTGCATTATGCCGTGCACCCGCCGCTGCACGGTCCGCTCCGCAAGGCCCAGCTGGCGGCCGATCGCCTTGTCCGTCAGCCCGGTGACGAGCAGGCGTACCACGTCCTGCTCAAGCGGATCGAGCCGCCGGCCGGGCTGCGGCGAGGTCGTCGTGAGGTCCGGAGCGAGCGGGATGGCACGGTGCCACAGGGTCTCGAAGAGCAGGTGCAGGGAGTCGAGCAACGACGACGGGTGGATGACCGCGGCCGCTGAGATGGCCTCGGGCGCGGTCTCCAGCGGGAGCATCGCGATACGCCGGTCGCCCATCACCATCTTCAGCGGCAGGCCCGGGATCACTCGCGCGACCTCCCCGTCGGCCGCCAGCGCGCGGATCGCCTCGTACTTGCCGGGTATCTCCAGCGCCGAGTGGTCGTAGAGGCAGCGATAGCCGGTCACGCCCTCGGACAGCAACTGGCTCTCCAACGGGTTCCCCAGGTGCTCGGCCGCGTACGGCGGAGTGTCGATGATCAGGACCTCTTCGGTGGAGGTGCGCTGGATCTGCTCGGAACGCTGCAGAGTCGCCTCCCGGCCGACCACGATCTCGATCAGCTCGGCCGGTACGGTGACGCGCCCGGCCCGGCGCCAGCGCTCGGTCAGCTCGACAGCGATCACCCGTGCCCTGGCGATCTGTTCCTCGCGGACCCGGGCAAGGTTGTCCAGGGCCACATCGGGAGCGACGGCGGCATGACGCACGGGCCGTCCCGTCAAGGTGGTGACCAGGCCCTTGGCCTCGAGCGCGGCCAGGACCGACGCGGGGGAGGCACCAGAGGCGGGTCGCCAGTCCTCACCCACCTCGTGCGTGGTCGCGGCTGGCCGGTCGACCAGCAGCAGGTACATCGAGCACTCGTCGGGCGTCAGGCCCAACGACTCGAGATCCACCATCGACCGCCCTTTCGCTGACGTGTTCCTGCCGATGGCGTGAACACGACTGGGCGAATGCTAGCGAACGGCGAGCCGTCGCTGCGATCCTCCAACTCAGCACGGGGCCCGGCCTGCCACGAGGGAGCTGCAATGTCGCAAGGGTTGTTCGGTCCGCTGCGCCCGGGAAGCCCATGGGCGAAGGTGCTCGCCGCCGCCACTGCCACTTGCGTTGCGCTCGCGGTCAGCGCTCCGCCGGCGGCCCTGGCGACAGCGTCGGCCACACCCGACCACGCGGCGACCACACCGACCGCCAAGCCGGGTCCGACCGTTGCGTTGGGCACCGTTGCCTTGGTCACCGGCGACCGGGTGGAAGTCGCCCGGGAGCAGGACGGGACCTATCTCGCGTCCTTGCGGCCCAACGCGGACGGCGCTCGGAGCAACGTCAAGGTGGTGGAGCACGGTGACGATGTCTACGTGATCCCGTTCCAGGCACAGCCGTACATCGCGGCCGGCTCCCTGGACCGCGAACTGTTCAACGTCACCGGGCTGCTCCGCAACAAGGCCGGAGGCGACGCGCTACCGCTCATCGTCGAGTACGACGACGGGGAAGGGGCCCGGACCCTGGCGAGCCGGCGGCCCCCCGCACACAGCACTCGGACGGCCACGCTGGAGAGCATCGATGCGATGGCCGTCAAGGTGCCTTCGACCGAGGCCAGTCAGTTCTGGACCGACCTCCAGCGAGTGCTGCCCACCGCCGCGTCCGCCAAGGCTTCCGAGACCGCTGTCAAGAAGGTCTGGCTGGACCCGGTGCTCGAGGCCGACCTGGCCGAGAGCGTGCCGCAGATCGGCGCCCCGGCCGCCTGGAGGGCAGGCTTCGACGGCACCGGAACGACCGTGGCGGTCCTCGACACCGGCTACGACCCGGAGCATCCCGACCTGACCGGCCAGGTCGCCGCCTCAGCCGACTTCAGCGGCACCGGCATCGTCGATGGCCATGGCCACGGCACCCACGTCGCCTCCACCGTGGCCGGAACCGGCGCGGGCTCGGACCACAAGTACGTCGGCGTGGCGCCCAAGGCCGACCTGCTGGTCGGCAAGGTGATGAACAACGAGGGTTCGGGCATGGGGTCATGGCTGATCGAGGGCATGGAGTGGGCCGTTGCCCACGGCGCGGACGTGGTCAACATGAGCCTGTCCACCGAGGTCACCGACGGCACCGACCCCATGAGCGAGGCTGTCAACGAGCTCAGCGCCTCGTCCGACACCCTGTTCGTGGCCACCTCCGGCAACACCGGACCTGATGCCTTGACCGCAAGGGCCCCCGGCAACGCCGACTCGGCGCTGTCGGTGGCGGCCGTCGACAAGTCCGATGCCATCGCGTGGTTCTCCAGCCGCGGGCCCCGGTACGGCGACTACGCGATCAAGCCGGACATCGCCGGCCCGGGTGTCGGCATCGTCGCCGCTCGGGCGAAGGGCACAACCCTCGGCACTCCGGTCGGGGACCTGTACGTCACCGCGTCCGGCACCTCCATGGCCGCCCCGCACGTCGCCGGCGCCGCCGCGATCCTCAAGCAGCGCCACCCCGACTGGGACGGCGAACAGCTCAAGGCCGCGCTGATGGGCTCGTCCGCCGACGTGGCGGGCACGAACGTGTACGACGTGGGGGCCGGGCGGGTGGATGTCGCCCGCGCGGTGGCGCAGGAACTGACTGCGACTCCTGCCTCGGTCAGCTTCGGCAAGTACGCCTGGTCCGACGAGCCGCGGGACACTGTGTCGAAGGCGATCACCTACCGCAACGCAGGCAGGGAGTCGTACACCTTGCGCTTAGCCCTCGATGCCGCCACGACCTCCGGCAAGGCTGCACCCGACGGCATGTTCACCCTCGACACCACCACGGTCACCGTGCCCGCCGGTGGTACCGCCACGGCGCACGTGACCCTGGACCCGAACCTTGGCGACACTGCTCTGTACGGCGGCAGGGTAACCGCCACCGCCGCCGACGGTGCCGTCGTACACACCGCTCTGGGGGTCTTCAAGGAACCCAAGATGGTCGAGCTGGTCGTCGATGGCATCACCCAGGATGGTTCCACGGCGGGTGGCGGCAGCACGGTCGACCTGTGGAACCTGGACACCGACCTGTGGGTGGACAAGGGCTTCGGACGCAAGGGCGGTCCCGGGCCGGCGGTCTTCACCGTCCCGGCCGGGACCTACAGCCTGACGAGCTTCCTGTGGAACCTGGACGACGCCGGTGTGTTCGGCCGAGACGTGGCGATGGTCAGCAAACCGCAGGTCGAGCTGACCGAAGACACCCACCTCACGCTCGATGCACGCACCGGGCAGTTGCTCAACCTGATCACCCCGCAGCCGACGGAGGCACGCGAGCTCACCCTGGGCTATCACCGGACGTCCGAGCAGCACGGCTTCGACCTGCACTACCTGCTGGACCGCTACGTCGAGGATGTCTACGCCACGGAGACGGCACCGGTCACCCGCGGCGAGTTCGAGCTCTCCACGCACTGGGAGCTCTACGCACCGGAGTTCACCATGCAACTGACTGGTTCGAGCTCGCCGCTGGAGGCGGAGTACACGATCGGCTCACCGCGGATCGACGGGCGACGGACCTACGGACTGGCCGACGCCGGCCGCGGCACCCCCGACGACGTCGCCGGCCGCGACCTGCGCGGCAAGCTCGCGCTCATCGAACGCTCGGACGACCTGTCCGTCGGCGACCAGGTCCGGACCGTCCACGAGGCAGGCGCCGTCGCAGCGATCGTCTACCACGATCGGCCCGGCTTCCTGCTGAGTGGAGTGCCTGCCGGCTCGCCCATCCCGTCGTTCACCATGGAGCAGGCCGCAGGCCGAGATCTGCTGGCCAAGGCCGGGACAGGCCTGCAGATCACCGGTACGCCGGACAGCCCATACGTCTACGACTTGTTCCCGTACCTCACCGGGCACGTACCCGCGACGATCGACCGGAACGTCGACCACCGAGCACTCGCCCGGACCTCGGCGACATACTTCGGCTCGGGGGGTGGCTCGGATGTCGAGTCGGGTGATGCTTCGACCCGGCGGGGCGCCGAGGCAGTCTTCCCTCGCCGACCGTACGACAGCTTCGTGCTCCGCCAGGCACAGCCGCTCGCCATGTCGTCCAAGCGCACCGAGTGGATCACGCCGGGGGACGTGGTGTGGCAGCAAGTCACCTGGTCGACCGTCAACCTGGACGGGGCTCTTGTCGGATCGGAGCGCTCCTACACGCCGGGCCGGAAGGACAGCGAGGCGTGGTTCGGACCGGTCGTGCGGCCGGGGGTACCGGCTGTCGGCGACCAGGATGATGCGCAGTGGGGGATCCCCGGGTTCCGCAGGGGGGACCAGTTCACCATCCAGATCCGGAGCTTCCTGGACAGCGACGACCACTTCTCCGAGCGAGGGGGTGATCCGCGGTCGCGGCTCTACCGTGACGGTGTCCTTGTGGCCGAGCGAACCAGCCTCGAAGGCGTATGGCCCGCGTCGGCCGAGCCGGCGCAGTACCGGCTCGAGCTGGACACGGCCCGAGCCCAGCCGTGGTGGCAGCACTCGACCCGCAGCCACACAGCCTGGGGTTTCAGGTCCAGCCGACCGGCGGATGGTCAGCAGGAACTCCTGGACCTGCTGCAGGTCGACTATGACGTGGAGACGGACCTGAACGGGAACGTCGCGGCCGAGAATCCGACCGAGGTCGGGCTGAAGGTCTACCCGCAGACCAAGCCGGACAGCCTCGCGGACGTGACGGTACGAGTGTGGGCGTCCCACGACGAAGGCACGACCTGGTCGCCGGTCGCGAAGGTACAGCCGCGCGCCGACGGCTCCTTCTTCGCGAGCGTCAAGCATCCCCACGGCGCCGAGACAGTCAGCCTCCGGGTCCAGGCCGTCGCCGCGGACGGCACCTCGATCGACCAAACCGTCATCCGCGCCTTCGGCCTGACCCACCAGTAACGAGCCCGCGCACCCCAGGCCGAGGCAACCTCCCACCTCGGCCGGGGGTGCGATCGCCCGACCTTCGCATGCACAGCCAGCTTGGCGCCCGAGCACCGTTGCTTAGCCGAACCGCCAGTGCTCCGCTGCTCAGTAGGGCACTGGACCGCGTCACTCGATGCCGACCACTCGGTGATGGCTCAGCTGGGTTGGTCCAGGTGGTCGGACAGGTCGCGCATGGTTTCAGTGAACGCCGACTCGAGATCGACGCCATAGCAGTCGGCCAGCGTCAGAACGGACCACAGACAGTCGGCCAGCTCGTGCGCCAACGCCGCGTCGAGGTCGTCCCGCGGACGGACCCCCGCCTTGCCCTGTACGAGTTTCGCCAGATCACCGACGTCGCCGAGGAAACCGAGCATGAGTTCCTCGGGCGTCCAGCTCCGCCCGTACCGCCGGCCCTCCTCCCGCGCATACTTCCGCCGTACCTCACGCGCCCCCAGGCTGAAGTTCGGCAGCGGTCTGGGTCGGGGCTGGATCACCCCGATCCGCAGCCTGTGGAGAACCTTCTGCCGATTCGTCGGCTCTGGTGCAGGCTCGCCGCGTTGGTGCCCCAGAAGCGACGAATCGGCAGGAGGTTGTCCACAAGATCAGCCCGGATCTTGTGGTTGGCGCTCTGGCGGCCGCGGGGGTGGGGGGTGCGATCGAGCGGGCCGCCAGGCAGACACAGCCCTCAGCGGGGGCCTAGGAGCGCTTCGGTCGCGCCGCGTAGACGGGTTTTCAGCAGGCGCTGGGTTCTGGTGCTGTCCAACCGGATGTCTGACGGGCAGCTGCCCCTGGCGAGTCTTGCCGGGTCGAGGCCGTCCCGCTTCGCGATCAGGAGCCCCAGGTGGTACCGACTGAGTGCTTCTGCGCCGCCCAGATGAGCGACACCCACGTGGCCGGACTCCATCAGCTCGAGCAGCGCAGCCGCCAGGTCGGACACGTGGACGGGACAGCGGATGTTGTCGGTGAACAGCCCGCCCTGCCTCGTGCCCTCGGCGAGAGCATGGACCAGCACCTCCTGCGGGAAGGTGCTTCGCCCGATGATCAGCGAAGTACGGGCGATCACCGCCGACGGGTGGATCACCTTGATCGCAGTCTCGGCCGCCGCCTTCGCCGCGCCGTACGGGGTGATCGGGTCTGGCACGGCGTCCTCGTCGTACGGGCTGTTCCGGCCCGAGAAGACCAGATCGCTGGAGACGTGGACCAGTCGGGCACCGACGACCGCGGCTGCCGCGGCGACGTAGACCGCGCCATCAGCCGTGGAGGTCCAGTCGGACTGTACGTACGCGGTGTGGATCACCGCTGCTGGGCGGAGCTCCTCGATCAGCGCGTTCACGTCGGTCTGCCGGCGTATGTCGAGCCAACGCCAGTCGACTCCGGCTGCCTCGGCAGGAGCCCTGTGGTGATATGTGGCGACGACCTCGCGGCCAACGGCCTGGCCGATGAGCTCACCGCCAAGGCGGCCGGTCCCGCCGGTGATGAGGATGGTCATAGCCGTCGCCGGAGCCCTCCGAGAGAGATCCTGATGGTTCGCAGTTGCATGCTCGACGCCCCCGTTGTTCGCTACCAGGGGCAGGCTGGAACCAGCTCCGCACATCGGTTCAGCTCCACAGAGCCCCACGATCGACTGTAGACCGCGAGCCGACAGGGACTGGCTGTCACCTCAGATCTCGGCCGCCGGTCTCTGCGGACCCCGGTACGGCTGGGTCTGGCTGTAGACGAGGTTCGTCGTCGTGCTGCCGAAGGCTGCCAGCTCGTTGACGAGCTGCTCGAGGTGCGCCATCGAGCCGGCGGCCACCTTCAGCGTGTAGCAGTCGTCACCGGTGGTGCGCAGGCACTCGAGGATCTCGGAACGCTTCTCCAGCAGCCGGTGCAGCGGCTCGTGCTTGCTGCCCGGATACTTGAGCCGTACGACGGCGAGCACGTCATAGCCGAGCTTGGTCAGGTCGACGTCGGCGCGGTAGCCACTGATGATCCCGCTCGATTCGAGCCGCCTGAGCCGCTCGGTCGCCGCCGACGCGCTGAGATTCACCCGCCGCCCCAGCTCGGTGAGAGGCAGTCGGCCATCTTCTTGGAGCTCGACCAGGATGGCCCAATCGGTCGCGTCAAGACTCTCGGTCATGCGGCCAAGATACCGGGAGATCCACGGCCGACGAGCCCGTACGCCGGGAGGATTCCCTTCCTGGCGGACGTTCGGCCTGGATAGCCTGAGGCAATGCGATTAGGCGTGAACGTCCCGAACTTCGGACCTGGCACAGACCCGGGCATGCTCCGGAGCTGGGCGCAGACGGTGGAGGGCCTTGGGTTCGACCTGCTGATGGTTTCGGATCACGTGGTGGTGACACCCGACGTTGCCGAGCAGTATCCGGCGCCCTTCTACGAACCGTTCACGACGCTCAGCTGGCTGGCCGGGATCACCCGGGAGATCCGACTCGGGACCACCGTACTGATCGCGCCGTATCGGCATCCGTTGCTGGTGGCCCGGATGGTCGCGAACCTCAACCAGTTGAGCGATGAGCGGCTCGTTCTCGGTGTTGGTGTGGGCTGGGCGCGACAGGAGTTCGAGGCGCTGGGTGTGCCGTTCGAGCAGCGCGGCCAGTTGACCGACGATCTCCTCCGGGGACTGCGGACAGCTTGGGCCGACGACGGTGACTACCGGACGGGCCGGATCCCGATCTGGGTCGGCGGGAACAGCGGGGCAGGTTTGCGCCGGGCAGTGCGGTTCGGCGACGCCTGGCACCCGCTGCGCTCCAGGCTCGGCTGGCTGCGTGACAGGCTGGACCGGCTGAAGGCCGTCGCGGACGAGGAGGACCGACCGATACCTGAGTTCGCGCCACGCATCGTGCTACGACTCACCGAGACACCGATTGCCATCGCGGACCGACTGGCCGGCGAGGGCACGATCGAGCAGGTCGTCGACGACCTCGACGAACTCCGCCTGCTCGGCGCCGACACCGTCGTACTGGATCCATTTGCAGGGGATCCCGCGGAGACACGGCACCCGCTGGCCGCCTGGCACGCGCTCGCGGCCGTGACCGACCACTGGAACCGCTGATGAATGGAGCAATAGTGACACCGACTGACGAACAGCTTCTCCGCCGCGCGATCGAGCTCGCCGCGACCGCACGGAAATCGGGCAACCCACCGTTCGGCTCGTTGCTCGTCGGGCCTGACGGCACCGTGCTCGCCGAGGACCACAACACGGTTCTCACCGAGGGCGACATCAGCGCCCACCCGGAGCTGAAGCTGGCGAAGTGGGCAGCACGTGAGCTCGACCCCGGTACGGCGGCCGGCACGACGATGTACACCAGCTGCCAACCGTGCGCCATGTGTACCGGCGCGATCGAACGCTCGGGGCTCGGCCGGGTCGTCTTTGCCCTGTCGAACGAACAGCTCACCGACCTCAAGCCACAAGCCGGGCCGCCGAAGGTCACGCACGAAGGTCCCGCCCTCCTCGACGAGGCCCGCGTCCCGGTCGAGGGCTACTACACCTGAGCCCCTGGACAGCTGCGCGGCCCGCACATCGACTGATTGATCAGGTCAGCGCCCGACCCCTGACCGCTCGCGCCCTGTAGATTCCGCGGCATGGTCGATTGGCGCTCGGATCGGATCGGCTCCGCGTTGCGCGGCGAGAACCCCACAGTGCTGACCCGCGTCCCGACCGGGTTCGTGGTCATCGGCGATACGCAGTTCCTGCCCGGCTATCGCGTCCTGCTGGCCGACGATGGCACCGCAGATCGACTTGCTGACCTGCCACGGGCCCGCCGCCTGGCATTCCTGGCCGACATGGACCTGGTCGGCCAAGCGGTCCACCGCGTCTGTTCACGGCGAGACTCCGGCTTCCGACGGGTGAACTACTCGGTGCTGGGCAACCAGGACACCTACCTTCACGCGCACGTTCACGCCCGCTACGACTGGGAGCCGCCCGGGCCTGGTGACGGGACCTGTCGCGTGCTACCCAGCCGACATACGCAACGCACCAAGTACGCTGCTGGGTCCGCAACACGATCAGCTATGCGCCGAGCTCACCGAGGAGCTCGACCGGCTGACCTTGGACTACGTGCAATGGGAGGGCAGTGGATGATCAGCATCGGCAAGCTTGAAGCGGCGGACCGCGAGGACTGGCAGGCTCTCTTCAGCGGGTACAACGAGTTCTACGGAAGGACCGCGGTGCCGTCGGAGACCTACGACCAGGCGTGGTCCGCGTTTCAGGACGACACCCGAATTCATGCCCTCGGCGCGAAGATCGACAGCAAGCTGGTCGGAATCACGCACTTCCTGACCCACGCGAGCACCACGGCAGCTGACGTCTGCTACTTACAGGACCTATTCACCGCTGCTGAAGCTCGCGGCCAGGGGGTCGCCAGGGCGTTGATCGGCGCAGTCACGGACTGGGCCCGCGGGCAACAGTGCAGCCGCGTCTACTGGTCCACTCACGAAACAAATGCGACGGCGCGTCGGCTGTACGACCAGGTCGCCGTGAACCGCGGCTTCATCCTTTATCAGATCGCTTTGTGACTGAAGCGCAGATCGCGCCTCGCCGCAGCGGGCAAGGGCTTCCTCGGGCTCGATGGCGGGACAGCATCCAAGGACGAAACCCTCACTGTGCATAGCGATCGGCGAGTTCCCGGCCCAGGCGAGCCAGCTCGGACTGGACTTCGGACGACTCCACCACCTCGATCAGGGCACCCCACCCGGCGAGATGCTGAGCGATCATCAACGGTGTCGGTGCCGCCAGCCGGACACTGACACGTCCGTCCTCAACGGCTTCTCCGACCTGACAGTGCCGCCCGAACTGATTGCGGAGCACCGGTACGTACCTGGCGTCCGTGAGCACCGTCGCCGAGACGAGTGATCGTTGCTGCTCCACCTCGTCCACAACGCGTTCCCACTCCGCTGACAGGTCGAAGCTGTCCGGCCGGTCGGCAGGGATTTCGGTCACCGTCGCCTCGGCGATCCGGTCCACCCGGAACGTCCGCCGGCCGCCGTCGGTGTCGGCCAGGAGGTACCAGACGTCATCCTTGTCGACCAACCCCAGTGGATCGACCAGCCGCCTGGTCTGTTCGCGGGAGCGGCTCCTGTAGGCGAGTCGTACCTTGCGCCGACGTACGACAGCACTTTGCAGTACGTCGACGAGGCCGGGCCGCTCGCGATCGCGTTCGCCCCAACGAGCCGGGTCGATCACCACAGCACGCGCCGCGGCCTCGGCGTCGGCCCGGAAGGTGTCCGGCAACGCGCGGACCAGCTTGCGGAGAGCGGCCTTGGCCTCCGGTGCAACGTACGTGGCCGGCCCGACGAGCAGGAAGAGCGCCTGCGCCTCCGCTGCCGTCAACCCGCTGAGGTCCGTTCGCGCGCCACCCAGGAGGGCCCAACCGCCACCGCGCCCAGGTTGCGGGTATACGGGGATCCCGGCCGTGGACAGCGCCTCGAGATCGCGTCGCGCGGTGGCGAGCGAGACCTCGAGCTCCTTGGCGACCTCGGCTGCGGTCACCCGACCGCGCGCCTGCATCAGCAACAAGGTGGCCACGAGGCGGTCAGCGCGCACGAATCCAGTCTCGCGTAGAAAGTGCTCAACTGATGAGCACTTTCTACGCGTCGTTCCCCGGGCCGCCATCGGTCGCGCCGCCGACCATGGATGGATTCGACGGTCGGCGGCGATCGGCGACCTATGGCTGAGCGGCCCAGAGGTCGAGCTGGGCGTGTGCGGGCTGCCACGCGTTCTGGTAGGCCTGGCGCGCGGGTTCCGGCAGACGGCCGAGAAAGGCCGCCGTGACCTCCGGGCTCGCGCCGTCCATCAGCCAGGGCAGCACCCGTGGTGCGTCCGGCCCGATGCGGGCGGAGTGGACCTCACCGAAGTGGGTCCACTGCTGCTCGGTGACGGTCGCGTCGATCAGGACGAGCGCGTCGCTCTCCTCGTGCTTCAGATGTCCGGTCAGCGCGGAGGTGAGGGCGTCGGCCAGTTCGCCGATCCGTTCCGCGCCGGACTCGGGATCGGCCACGGCTGCGTCGATGGCGTCCAGCAGCGGGTCGATGGCGGCATGCTCGGCCTCCATCGCCGCCAACAGGGCCAGGTCGTCCGGACGGCCGACCAGTGCCTCCTGCATCACCGGCCAAAGAGCATCGTCCTCGGCAGTGTGGTGAACCAGCAGGGCTTTCTTGAACAATTCCCAACCGACGGCGGTCCTGAGTATCCGCCTCGGGTCATCGCTCGTCCGGGATGTGATCCGGGCGAGGTTCTGCAGCTCGCGCCGGAGCGCGTCGTGCATCACGTACATCATCGTCATGTCGTTCTTGAAGGGCATGGTCGTTCTCTCTCTAGGCAGTGATTCCTCAGCCCCAGCTGGCGCCGGCTGGTTCTTTGACAGTGGCGTTGAGCCGATTGAACAGGTTGGTCGTGGCAATCCAGAGGACGATGGCGGCCAGCTGCTGCTCATCGTAGTGGTCTGCGGCCTCGTTCCAGATCTCATCCGGTACCGCGTCGGCCCGGTCGCTGAGCCGGGTCGCGACCTCGGCGAGCGCCAGGGCCGCCCGTTCTGCGTCGGTGTAGAACGGTGCCTCGCGCCAGGCGGCGAGTGCCCAAAGCCGATCGTCCGACAGGCCTGCCTTCTTGCCGGTGGTCGAGCCCGCGTACACGCAGGCGCTGCAACCGTTGATCTGACTGGCCCGCAGATGGACGAGCTCCAGCGTCTCCTGCGGTACGCCGCCTTTGCTGACTGCCTTGTACAGGCCCTGGATCGCCTGCATCGCGTCGGGAAGGATCATCGCCGGGTTCTTCATCCGTGCTTCCACGAGAGTGTTCTCCTCGAAGGTTTCATCAGGTGGCGGGGGCCGCACCCGAGGGGTTTCATCGGTCATTGCTCTGACCGTTCGCGAGCGAGGAATGTGACCGGTTGGCGGAAGTTCTTGTGCGATGCGCAAGTACGGCGGCACGAATCAACCAGAGCTGATCCGTGCCGCCGTAGTGTCGACGGACTTGAGATGGTTGCGCAGGGCACCTTTGCAGCACGTCGCGCGGACGGGTTCACGGGTTTGCGTCGAAGACCGCCAGTTCGAGCTCGTCGAGGCGGTCCGGCTCACTGATCACGTCGATCTCGGTCACCTTGTCACCGGCGATCGTGAAGGCGAACGCGAGGACCACCTGTCCGCGTGGTGCGACGATGAAGCCTGGTGCGCCGTTGACGAGTACGGGGTGTGCGAAGGGAGCACCTGCGGTCGCCGTGAGGGCCTGCCCGGCCACCGCGCGGCCACCGCGGATCTCGCCGGTGCCACCGGGCGCGGTGGCGGACCGCACCACCACATCCGGGTCCAGGACCGCGAGCAACGCATCGAAGTCCCCACTGCGCGCCGCTGCGAGGAAGGCGTCGACGACCCGCCGCTGGCGGCTCAGATCGGACTCGGGAATCGTCGCCGTGCCCTGGACCCGGCGACGCGCGCGGCTGGCCAGCTGCCGGGTCGCGGCGGGGGAGCGGCCGACGATCGGGGCGATCTCGTCGAAGGGCATGGCGAACATGTCGTGCAGCACGAAGGCGAGTCGTTCCGGGGGTGCGAGGCGCTCCAGAACCACGAGCAGGGCGAGACCGACAGAGTCGGCCAGGACGGCCTCGCGCTCGGGGTCGACACCGGTCTCGTCCGGGTCGATCGGGTCCGGAAGCCGACCGTCCATGGGTTCCTCGCGACGCGACTTGCGCGACTGCAGCAGGTTCAGGCAGACCCGCGCGACCACGGTGGTCAGCCAGCCTCCGAGGTTCTGTATGTCGCTGGTGTCGGAGCGGCTCAGCCGGATCCACGCCTCCTGGACGGCATCGTCAGCCTCGTTCACCGATCCCAGCATGCGGTACGCCACCGCTCGAAGATGGGTTCGGTGCTCCTCGAACCGTTCGGCCAGCCATACCTGTTCATCCATCGGTCACGTTCCTCCGTAGCTGTCTGTCGTAGCACTGACCGACCAAACACGGTCGATGTGACACGATCCGTTGGCCAGGAGGAGTGTGGGGCTACGCCGGGTTCCGTGTCGCGATCACCAGCAGCTCACCATCGCTGTGGCCGACGGGTTCACGCGACCAACCGCCGTACACGTTCTCGATGCTGAAGCCCAGCCGGTTCAGCGACGTACGAACCTCATCCTGGCCGCGGAAGCGCAGACTCGCTTCGCTCGTGAGCTCCGCCAGACCTGGCAGCTCGTAGTGATGGGTGAAGTGAACGACCGGCGCGGGTTCGCCTTCGACTGCCGTCACCTCTGTCCACGCGTGGCAGCGGCGCCCGTCGGGCAGGAAGACGTCGCGCGCGGAGTCGATCGGGTTCCAGCGCTCCCAGGCGCGAGCTCGTGGATCCCTGGTGTCGAACACGAGGCGTCCGCCCGGAGCGAGAGCGCGGTGGAGGTCGGTGAAGTTCGCCTGCCATTCGGCGTCCGTGACGAAGAACTGCGCGACATGGCTCGTCATCACAGCGATGTCGAAGGCGTTGCTCGGCAGAATCTCCGACGTGCCGTGCAGCCAGGTCACCGCGTGCGCGCCCGGCTTGGTGCGCGCCCTGTCAAGGGAGGCGCCGGCAGGATCGACACCGGTGACCGTATGGCCGGCCGCACTCATGCCGAGACTCAGCCTTCCGGTCCCGCACCCGAGGTCGAGGACGCGCGCTCCGGACGCCTGGTTGACGACGGAGAGGAAGAAGTCGTCGTCCCGGCTCCAGGGGCACTCCGCGTCGTACAGCTCGGCGAGGATCGGCAGGTTGAACTCGGCGTTGCGCACGGCGGCACGCTAGGAGCAGCTGCCGGCCACGACAAGGCAATTAGGAGCCGGGTCAGCCGTTCTGGGCAACGGCGTCTTCGCTGCCGAGCGGCGGGAGCACATCCTCGCTGAGCACCTGGTACACGGCGTGGTCCTGCCATTGACCGGCGATCTTGAGGTACGCCGGTGCCATGCCGAAGCGGACGAATCCGTTGCGCTCCAGTACGCGCTGCGACCTGATGTTGTGCAGCAGGATCTCCGCCTGCACCCGGTGCAAACCCAGCTCCTCGAAGGCAACGCGGAGGATGTCGCGCACTGCCGCTGTCGCGAAGCCGCGGCCGTTGTGGGCCGCACCGACCCAGTAGCCGAGACTGCACGACTGGAAGGGACCACGCACGATGCCGTTCAGCGTGATGCGGCCGATCACGCCGCCGGAGTCGTCGAGGACGACGTGGGGCAGTTTCGTTCCCTGCTCGTACGCCTCCAGGTCCGCTCGGAGGACGGCTCGCTGGCCGTCCACGGTGAAGTAGTCCTCACCCCGGATCGGGTCCCACGGGGCAAGGAAGTCACGGTTGACGCGAAGCAGCTCCGCCAGCGCCGGCGCATCGTCGAGGGTGGCAAGTCGAGTGGCTCTCACCGATCCATCATCCCAGTCCCGCTTCGTGGTCCGGCCGCGGGATATCATGCCCGCGTGGTCGGCGTGCGGGTGTTGTGCATGCGGCACGCCGAGGCCGACAGCAATGTCGCCGGCGCGATGGGAGCGTGGCCGTCGGCGCCATTGACACCACGCGGGCGAGGCCAGGCCGATGCGGCACGCCGTCTCCTGGAAGCTGTGCCACTCAGCCGGATCTCCCCGTGGGGTACCATCGGCGTTTCTGGCGATGCGACAGCTGGCCGGCCTGACGGCGAACCGGCAGAACTGCCCCGCGGGCTATGGTCCTCGGCATGACCGAACCCTCCTACTTGACCGTTACCCGCGCTGCCTACGACACAGTTGCCGCCGACTACGCCGAGCTCCTCAGGGGCGCGCTCGCGAGGATGCCGTGGGACCGGGCGATGCTGGACACGTTCGCCGAACTCGTGCAGGCGGCCGGCGGGGGAGCGGTGGCCGATCTGGGGTGCGGCCCCGGCCGCGTGACGGCGTACCTGGATTCGCTGGGTGTGTCCGCGTTCGGCATCGATCTGTCGCCGGGCATGGTCGACGTGGCTCGGCGGACCTACCCTGGCCTGCGGTTCGACGAGGGCTCTATGTCCGCCTTGGATCTGGAGGACGAGGCTCTGGCCGGCATCGTCGCCTGGTACTCGATCATCCACACCCCACCTGCCTTGCTGCCGGCAGTGTTCGCCGAGTTCCAGCGGACGCTGGCACCTGGTGGTCTGTTGTTGCTCGCCTTCCAGGTCGGTGACGAGCGCCGCCGGCTTGAGCAGGCATACGGTCACACAGTGTCGTGCGACGCCTACCGGTTGCTACCCGACCATATCGCCGAACTGCTGAGTGAGGCCGGGATCATCGTCACCGCGCGGCTCGTGCGAGAGCCCGAAGGACTGGAGAAGACGCCGCAGGCGTACCTCCTGGCCCGCAAGGCGGGGGAGCCCTAGAGCCCGGCGCCGGTAGCCGTCGTTCGATCGATGTTCGTGGCGGCCGCTACCGTCGTAGGC
>DASTVQ010000064.1:0-4360 GCA_035759015.1 Kribbella sp. | reverse complement strand
CAGCGGATCGCCGCGGACCGGGACTCGCTGGCCGCGCTGCTGGCCGGATCGGTCGACCGCCCCGGCCTCGACCTGGCCGCCATCGGCCGCATGTTCACCCGCCTCACCGAGGCGCACACCGCCCGGATGACCGCTCTCGGCCTCCAGGCCTGACCGCCGAAAGCAGAGCGGCCGCCTGCCCCGGGTTGGGGCAGGCGGCCGCTGAGGTGAGGTAGTCAGGCTGAGGTTTTCGATCTGCTCTGGTAGCTGGCGATGATCGCGACGACAATCACGGCGCAGATGATCTGGATCAGGTACTGCGTCCAGTCCGGGCCGGGGGTGTCCTTGACTCCGAAGGCTTTCGCGATCAGACCACCGATGAAGGCGCCGATGCCGCCGCCGAGGATGGTCCAGCCGAGGCTGATGTTCTGCTTGCCGGGGAGCAACAGCCGGGCCAGCGGCCCGAAGATGATGCCCGCGATGAGGCTGACGATGAGCATCCAGACCCAGTACACGGTTCCTCCTTTGAGGGATGGCTGACCTGCGCCCTGGACCGGTGCCCCGTAGAACCAGACCACCGCGACGCAGGTCTTACCGACATCGTGCCCCTCAGCTGGCACTCCGCAACCAGGACACGCGCGACTGTGTCCGGACCGCGATCAGATCGCGCCGAAGCCGACCTTGCGGATCGAGACCTCGCCGATCTCCACGTACGCGAGCCGGTCGGCCGGGATGATCACCCGGCGGCCCTTGTCATCGGTGAGCTGCAGCAGGTTCGCCTTGCCGCTGAGCGCCGCCGCGACCGCCTCCTGGACCTCGTCCGGGCTCTGCTCGCTCTCCAGCACCAACTCGCGATTGGCGTGTTGCACGCCGATCTTGACCTCCACGAAACCCTCCGGGCACCTTCCGACCGGCGGCTCTCGCCGGTGACTGTTCGAGCCTATCCGCTGCGAGCCGTCGGCTCTCACCCGTCCGCCGAGAGCAGAACCTCAGCCGTCGGTGCGGGGGAAGCCGCGGATGCCGCGCCAGGCCAGCGAGGCGACCAGGTCGGCGGCCTGCTCCTGGGCGAGCGACGGGTTGCCGGCGGCCAGCCAGTACCGGGCGCTGACCTGGGCCATGCCGACCAGGCTGACGGCCAGCACCATCGACTGCTCCCGGCTCAGGCCGGCGTCGGCGCTGATCACCTCCGAGACCGCCTCGGCGCAGGCGTGGGTGACGCGGTCCACCCGCTCCCGGACGGCCGTCTCGTTGGTCAGGTCCGACTCGAACACCAGCCGGAAGGCGCCCTGCGCGTTCGCCACGTAGTCGTAGAACGCGTGCATGGTGGCCGCGACCCGGAGCTTGTTGTCCTCGGTCGACTTCAGCGCGTCCCGGACGGACGCGATGATCGCGTCGCAGGAGGTGTCCAGCAGGGCCAGGTACAGCTCCAGCTTGCCGGGGAAGTGCTGGTAGAGCACCGGCTTGGAGACGCCGGCGCGATCGGCGATGTCATCCATCGCGGCGGCGTGGTAGCCGTTCGCCACAAAGACCTCTTGGGCCGCCTCGAGCAGTTGCGCGCGGCGGGCCAGCCGCGGCAGGCGGCTGCCGCGCTTGGGCGCGGTCTCGGGTGTCGTCGACACGTCGGCTCCTTCGGTGGTGCGGCGCCGGCGGCTCGGGCTCGACCGCCGGGTCGTTCCCCGAATCCTACCCAGCGGTTGTCCCGGCCAGTAGCTTCCCCGCCGAACCGGGTTCCATCGTGGTACCGCTCAGCGGTAGTCGTCCTCGTCCGCGTCGCCCACTTCGCGGCGCTGCTCCTCCACATCGGCCGGGTCGGCCTCCAGCAGTTCGCCGGATTCCTCGGGGCGGTCGTCCACCACGGCGGAGCTCTGGCGTTGCTCCAGTACGTCGGCCTCGGGGGCGTCATCCGGGACGCTGCCGACGGCAGGACCCTCGTAGTCGGGTTCACTGGTCATGCGACTGCCTCTCGGTGTTCGATGGTTCTGACGTTATGACGGTAGCGGCTTCGGGTCGTCGTACAGCCCCTCCAGGACATCGCCGTACTCCTCGATCCGGGCGAGGACGTCGTGCGGGAGGAATCTGAGGTCCTCGGGCGTCGTGGCCGAGGCCACCTCGTCCCAGTCGATCGGGGTGGACACCCGCGGCTCGTCGGACCCGCGCAGGGAGTACGGCGCCAGCGTGGTCTTGGCGCTCGCGTTCTGGCTCCAGTCGATGAAGACCTTGCCGGGGCGCAGCGCCTTGGTCATGTTCGCGGTGACGTTCTCGGGCAATGCCTCGGCCAGCTGCTCGGCCAGTTGTTTGGCGAACGCACTGGTCTTCCTGGACGACGCCGGCTCGATCGGCACATACAAGTGCATGCCTTTGTTCCCGGATGTCTTCGGCCAGCCCTCCAGCCCGTAGTGACTCAACAGCTCGCGCAGGGCCAATGCGACGTCGCAGCACTCCACGATGGTCGCCCCCGGTCCCGGGTCGAGGTCGAACACGATCAGGTCGGCCTGTGGATTCTTGCCATGGTCCGACAGGCCGATCCGCCACTGCGGCACATGCAGCTCGAGTGCGGCCAGGTTGGCCAGCCAGACCACGGTCTGGATGTCGTCGGCGACCACGAAGTCCGCCTCGTCCCGGCCGGTGGAGCTGCCGGGCGTCGGCAGGGTCACGGTCCGCACCCAGGCCGGCGTACCGCGTGGGGCGTTCTTCTCGAAGAAGTACGGCGCTTCTGTCCCGTCGGGCCACCGCTTACGGGTCAGGGGGCGGTCGGACAGATGTGGCAGCAGCAGGTGCGCGACCTGGTGGTAGTAGTCGATCACCTCGGCCTTGGTGAAGCCGGTCTGTGGATACAGCACCTTGCCGAGGTTGGTGAGCTTCATCGTCTGCCCGTCGACCTCGGTCGTCAGCTGCTGCGGCGCGCTTGCCATGTGTCCCAGTGTCCTGCTTGGGAGCGTCCTAACATGGGTTTCGTGGAGAGTTACGGGGCAGTAACCGGCACGGGCGTGCCGTTGGGAGCGCAGGAATGGCCGGCACGGCGGGTGCCGGTCGCTGGAGTGGATCTGCTGGTCAGAGACGTGCCGGGCGCGGCGGCGGACCTACCGCCCGCACTGTTCGTGCACGGCCTCGGTGGATCCTCGCTGAACTGGACCGCCCTCGGTCTGCTGCTCAACGACACGGTCCGCGGTATGGCTCCCGACCTGCCCGGCTTCGGGCGTACGCCGCTGGCCGGAGCCGCGGGGATCAGCGAGCAGGCCGCCGTACTGATCGAGCTGCTGGAGCGTGAGGTCGACCAGCCGGTGCACCTGTTCGGGAACTCGATGGGTGGCGCCGTCGCGGTGACGCTCGCGGCGCAGCGCCCGGACCTGATCGCCTCGCTGACTCTGATCTCTCCCGCCCTGCCACATCCGCGGGTGTCGACCAGTGCGCTGTGGTTCACCGCGCTCGCGACGCCCCGACTGGGTCCCGTCGTACTGGAGCGGAGCCGGCGGCTGCCGTTCGATCGGCGGCTCCAGGCGTCGCTGGCGATGGTGTTCGGTGATCCGCGGTCGCTGGCGCCCGAGGTGCTGGCCGTGTACGAGGAAGAGCTGCGGCGGCGCGACACCGACCCGTGGGTGACGCGCGCGACGCTGGACGGCGCCCGCAGCATCCTGAGGTCGTCGCTGGCTCCGCCGCGCCGGTCGTTGTGGGCGGACGCGGCGAAGGTGGCGTGCCCGGTGCTGCTGGTGTACGGCGGCAAGGACCGGCTCGTCGACGCCCGGATCCGGACCAAGGCCCAGCGCACCTTCCCGAACGCGCGACTGCTTTACCTGCCACAGTCCGGTCATGTCGCCCAGATGGAACACCCCGAACTGGTCGAACGCGCCGTCCGCCAGCTGATCTCCTGATCGAGTCGGATCCGAGGCTCGACCGAGACACGACTGAGCGGCGGATCCGGTCAACTTTCCTCTCGCTTGACAAGTCCGACGAACAACCTGTTCGTCGACAACGAGAGGACCACTGTGCGAGTGACCGGCAGAGCTGTACGAAGCCTGTCGCTGGGGATGGTCGCACTGCTGGGTGTGGGGAGGCTGACCGCTGTGGCCGCCCCGCCCGCGCCAGCATCCGTTGCTAAAGGCAACAACTGGAACGTGATGCCGGTCGCCGGCGGCTACCAAGTGACCCTGCGCCTGGACGCGCCGGCGCCGATGCGCGCGTCGCTGCCGCTGCTCGCGGTCGACGGGGTCGCGCTGGGCGTCGCCAAGCAGTCGCCCGACCGGCGCACGCTCACCCTGATCAGTACCGACCCGGCCGTTCTCGAGGCCGGCGGCGTACGCCTGATCTGGTCCGGCGACCTCGGCAAGGGCGCCGGCCGGAACCGCGGCCGGGGTCGAGGGGGCGGAGATCAAGCTCCCGGTCA
>DASTVQ010000063.1:0-20478 GCA_035759015.1 Kribbella sp. | reverse complement strand
CGCCTTGGCGCGGCTCTTCGAGCCCTCCGGCAGGCCGACCCGGACGTCGACACCGGAGTCGCGCAGGGACAGCGCGTGGGCGTGGCCCTGGCTGCCGAAGCCGAGCACGGCCACGTTGCGGCCCTGGATCACCGACAGGTCTGCGTTGTCGTCGTAGAACATTTCAGCTGCCACTGGAAAACTCTCTCCTCGAGTCGGATGCTGCTCAGCGGTTCAGGCCGGGTTGGCGGGAGCCGCGCGGTGTCCCGGCGGCGGCGCCGGCACCGGGTGGGCTGATGAGGACGCAGGCCGGGCCTGCCGGGTAGGGGCCCCGGTGGCCACGTGCGGCGGCGGGACCGGGACGGGGCGCAGGGTGCGCTCGGAGATGGAGCGGCCGCCCCGGCCGATCGCGACCATGCCGGACTGGACCAGCTCCCGGACGCCGAAGGGTTCCAGCACCCGGAGCATGGCATCGAGCTTCTCCGGGTTGCCGGTCGCCTCGATGGTGATCGCGTCCGGAGCCACGTCGACCACCTTCGCCCGGAACAGCTGGACCGTCTCCAGCACCTGTCCCCGGCTCAGGGTGTCGGCCTTGACCTTGACCAGCAGCAGTTCGCGCTGCACCGTCGCGCTCGGCTCCAGCTCGACGATCTTGATCACGTTCACCAGCTTGTTGAGCTGCTTGGTGATCTGCTCCAGCGGCTGGTCGTCCACGGTCACGGCGATGGTCATCCTGGACACCTCGGGATGCTCGGTCGGTCCGACCGCCAGTGAGTCGATGTTGAAGCCGCGGCGCGAGATGAGCGCGGCCACCCGGGCCAGGACGCCGTGCTTGTTCTCGACCAGGATCGACAGGGTGTGTTTGCTCATCGAGATCCTCGCTTCGCTCCGGGCGCCGGTGCGGCGCCGACTGCGCCGTGCTCGCTCATCACAGCTCCTCCGTGTCCCAGGTCGGCGCCATGTCACGAGCGATCTGGATGTCGTCGTTGCTGGTGCCGGCGGCAACCATCGGCCACACCATCGCGTCTCGGTGCACGACGAAGTCGACCACGACCGGTGCGTCGGTGACCGCCATCGCTTTCTCGATCGTGGCGTCCACCGAGTCCCGGTCGGAGCACCGCAACCCGACGCACCCCATCGCCTCGGCCAGCTTGGCGAAGTCGGGGATCCGGGCCGAGTGCAGGTCGGTGTTGGAGTAGCGCTTGTCGTAGAACAACGTCTGCCACTGCCGGACCATCCCCAGCGACGAGTTGTTGATCACGGCAACCTTGATCGGGATGCCCTCCAGCGCGCAGGTGACGAGCTCCTGGTTGGTCATCTGGAAGCAGCCGTCGCCGTCGATCGCCCAGACCGTCTTGTCCGGTACGGCGACCTTGGCGCCCATCGCGGCCGGCACCGAGTACCCCATCGTGCCGAGGCCGCCGGAGTTGAGCCAGTGCCCCGGCTTCTCGAACGGCAGGAAGTGCGCCGCCCACATCTGGTGCTGCCCGACGCCGGAGGTGTAGATCGCGTCCGGACCGGCGATCTGGCCGATCCGCTGGATCACGTACTGCGGCGACAGGCTGCCGTCCTCCGGCTCGTCGTACCCGACGGGGTACTTCGCGCGGACGGACTCGAGCAGACCGCGCCAGCCGGAGTAGTCCGGGGTCCCGTTGTTCGCTGTCTCGGTGGTCAGCGCCGCGATCAGGTCGACGATGACCTCCTTGCAGTCGCCCACGATCGGCACGTCCGCGGCCCGGTTCTTGCCGATCTCGGCCGGGTCGATGTCGGCGTGGATCACCTTCGCCTCGGGCGCGAACGAGTCGAGCTTGCCGGTCACGCGGTCATCGAACCGCGCGCCCAGGCAGATCAGCACGTCGGACCGCTGCAGCGCGCCCACCGCCGACACGGAGCCGTGCATGCCGGGCATGCCGAAGTGGAGCTCATGCGTGTCCGGCAGGGCACCACGCGCCATCAGGGTGGTGACCACCGGCAAGCCGAGCAGCTCGGCCAACTGCTTCAGCTCGGCGTGCGCCTTGGCCCGGATCACGCCACCGCCGACGTACAGGACCGGGCGTTGGGATGCGGCGATCAGCCGGGCCGCCTCGCGCACCTGCTTTGGGTGCGGCCGGGTCACGGGGCGATAGCCCGGCAGCGACAGCTCGGTCGGCCAGTGGAAGTCGACCTTCGCCTGCATCGCGTCCTTGGTGACGTCGACGAGCACCGGGCCGGGCCGCCCGGTCGAGGCGATGTAGAAGGCCTCGGCGATGGTGCCGGCGATCTCGTTCGGGTCGTTCACCAGGAAGTTGTGCTTGGTGATCGGCATCGTGATACCGCGGATGTCCGCCTCCTGGAAGGCGTCGGTGCCGATCGCGGCGCTGGCCACCTGGCCGGTGATCGCGACCAGCGGCACCGAGTCCATGTAGGCGTCGGCGATCGGCGTCACCAGGTTGGTCGCGCCCGGCCCGGAGGTCGCCATGCACACGCCGGTCTTGCCGGTCGCCGAGGCGTAGCCCTGGGCCGCGTGGCCGGCGCCTTGCTCGTGACGTACCAGGATGTGGCGGATCTGGGTCGAGTCGAGCATCGGGTCGTACGCGGGGAGGATGGCCCCGCCCGGGATGCCGAAGACGGTGTCCACTCCGGCATGTTCCAGTGCGCGGATCAGAGCCTGTGCCCCGGTCAGCTGCTCACTCATGACTGCCTTTCCTGTTCCTCGTCACGGTCTGCTCCTACGGTCGATCCGTCCCCGCTTGTGGTCGGTGTGAGCCTGGGCCTGGGTCGCAGAACCTGGCCCCAACAAACGAAAAACCCCCTCCGCCGGGTGGGCTGAAGGGGGCGCGCTCGACTCTGGGGTCGCGTCAGTCGGCGCGCCGCACAAGTACGAGGAGAATCGATCGCATGCGCCAACACTCTCCGACACCTCCTCCCTGGTCAAGCCCGCTGGACATCCGTCCCACCCACTGAGACCGCGGATCCCTTGGGTCCGAAGAACCGTGAGTCCTGCCCCTCGGTTCGCCGGACGCAAGGGTCAGCCGTACGGCGATCAGATGCAGACGGCGCCTTCGGAAGCGGAGCGGACGAGCCGGCTGTACTTGCCGAGCACGCCCTTGGTGATCGCAGGCGTGTTCGGAGTCCACCCCTCGCGGCGGAGCGCGAGCTCCGCGGGCTCCACGTGCAGCTCCAGCGCCCGATTCTTCACGTCGAGGGTGATCCGGTCGCCGTCGCGCACGAAGGCGATCGGGCCGCCGTCCACCGCCTCCGGGGCGACATGGCCGACGCACAGGCCCGTCGTACCGCCGGAGAAGCGACCGTCGGTGAGCAGCAGCACGTCCTTGCCGAGGCCCGCGCCCTTGATCGCGCCGGTCACGGCCAGCATCTCGCGCATGCCCGGACCGCCCTTGGGTCCCTCGTAGCGGATCACGACCACGTCGCCGGCCTTCATCGAGCCGTCCTCGACCGCGTCCATCGCGCCCCGCTCGCCGTCGAACACCCGGGCGGTCCCCTCGAACACGTCGGAGTCGAAGCCCGCGGTCTTCACCACCGCGCCCTCGGGAGCGAGCGAGCCCTTGAGGACGGTGATGCCGCCAGTGCCGTGGATCGGCCTGTCCAGTGCGCGGATGATGACACCGTCCACGTCCGGCGGCGCGATGTCCGCGAGGTTCTCGGCCATCGTCTTGCCCGTCACGGTCAGGCATTCACCGTGCAGCAGTCCGGCGTCCAGCAGGGCGCGCATGACCACCGGGATGCCGCCGACGCGGTCCACGTCCGTCATCACGTAGCGCCCGAACGGCTTCAGGTCGCCCAGGTGCGGGACCTTGTCGCCGATCCGGTTGAAGTCGTCCAAGGTCAGGTTCACGCCGGCCTCGCGCGCGATCGCCAGCAGGTGCAGCACGGCGTTGGTGGAACCGCCCAGCGCCATCACAACCGCGATCGCGTTCTCGAACGCCTCGCGGGTGAGGATCTGGCGAGCGGTGATGCCCTTGGCCAGCAGCCCCACCACGGCCTCGCCGGAGCGCCGGGCGAACCCGTCGCGGCGCCGGTCCACCGCGGGCGGCGCGGCTGACCCCGGCAGTGACATACCGAGCGCCTCGGCCGCGGCTGCCATGGTGTTCGCCGTGTACATGCCTCCGCAGGCACCCTCGCCGGGACAGATCGCCCGCTCGACCGCATCCACGTCCTCGCGGCTGATCAGCCCGCGGACGCAGGCGCCGACGGCCTCGAACGCATCGATGACCGTCACGTCCTTGTCGCCGAGCTTGCCCGGCATGATCGACCCGGCGTACAGGAAGACCGAGGCGAGGTCGAGCCTGGCCGCGGCCATCAGCATGCCGGGCAGCGACTTGTCGCAACCGGCCAGCAGGACCGAGCCGTCCAGCCGTTCCGCCTCCATCACCGTCTCGACCGAGTCGGCGATGATCTCGCGGCTCACCAGCGAGTAGTGCATGCCGACGTGCCCCATCGAGATGCCGTCGGACACGCTGATCGTGCCGAACTCCAGCGGGTAGCCGCTCGCCGCGTGCACGCCGTCCTTGACAGCCTTCGCGAGCCGGTCCAGGGACAGGTTGCAGGGGGTGATCTCGTTCCAGCTCGACGCCACGCCGATCTGCGGCTTGGCCCAGTCGTCGTCGCCCATCCCGACGGCGCGGAGCATCCCTCGGGACGCCGTGGCTTCGAGGCCGTCGGTGACGGTGCGGCTGCGGGGCTTGATGTCGGGAGTGCTCGGCGAGCCGCCAGTGCTGGTCTTCGTGGACATGCGTCTCACTGTATGGCCAGCAGGGCCCGCGCAGCGCCCCGCCTCCCGGCATGTGGTCGAAGGTAGGCCCGGCCGAGCCGTCAGCCGCCGGCGATGCTGGGCAGGATCAGTAGTTCGTCGCCGTCGGACAGCGTGGTGCCGAGCGCGTCGAGGTCGCGGATGTTGTCGTTGCCGACGAACACGTTGACATGGCGGCGCAACCCGCCCTGCTCGTCCGTGAGCCGCCGCCGCAGCGCCGGGTGGTCCGCCTCCAGCGCAGCGAAAACCGCGCCGACTGTCGGCTCCCCAGGTACGGCGACCTCCACCCGCTCGACGCCACCCGCGAACGGCCTGAGCACCGTCGGCAACTTGACCACTATCGCCATCAGTCGCTCCCCTCACCGGTCGCGAGGAACCGGGCCGGCCTCTGTACGGGCATGATCAGTCGATCACGGCGGCGCGCACGGTGAGGACGTCGGGAAGGTGCCGGACCACCTCGGTCCACGTGTCGCCCGAATCGGCACTGGCGTAGACGCAGCCGTCACGCGTTCCGATGTACACGCCCGCGTCCTCGGCCTGGTCCGTACACATCGCGTCGCGCAGGACCGGCGCGTACGAGGGCCCGTCCGGCAGGCCCTTCGTCAGCGGCTCCCAGGTGGATCCCGCGTCGCGCGACCGGAAGACCCTGCACCTGGCGTTGGTCGGGATCCTGTTGCCGTCGGCGATCAGGGGGAAGACGTAGACCGTCTCCGGCTCGTGCGGATGCACGGCGATCGGGAAGCCGAAGTCCGACGGAAGGCCCTCCGCGATGGAGATCCAGGTCGCTCCCCCGTCGTCGCTGCGGTACACGCCGTGGTGGTTCTGCGCGAAGAGGCGGTCCGGCTGCGACGGGTTGGCGGCGATCTTGTGCACACACTGGCCGAATTCCGGCCACGGGTCCGGCCGGAAGTACGCCTTGATGCCCTTGTTCGACGGGTACCACGTCTCGCCGCCGTCGCTGGTCTGGTAGACGCCTCCGGTCGACATCGCCACGCTGATCCGCTCCGGGTCGGTCGGGTGCGGCACCACTGAATGGATGGCCATGCCACCGAACCCGGGAGTCCACTGCTCCCGGTGCGGGTGGTCCCACAGTCCCCGGACGAGCTCGAACCTGACCCCGCCGTCCGTCGACCGCCACAGCGAGGAGGGCTGGGCGCCCGCGTAGACGACGTCCGGCTGGTTCGCCGGCCCCGGCTGGATCTGCCAGACCCGCTCGAGCGAGGCGCCCGCGTCGGAGGGGAAGGTGATCGACCCCTCGGGCGGTTCGTCCCACGACCGCCCCAGGTCGTCGGAGTGGAAGACCGCCGGTCCCCAGTGCTCGCTGGTCCCGCCCACGAACAGCCGCGGTCGCTGCCCGCGGAGGTCGATCCCGACCGAGTAGACGCCCTGCATCTCGAAATGCGGTCCGTCGAGCTCCCACCTGCGGCGCTCGGCGTCACCCCGCCCGATCCAGAGTCCCTTCTTCGTCCCGATCAGCAGTACGGCCTCGGACATCGTCGTCCCTCCAGCGGGTTCGGTCAGCGGGGCGGCCCCGCCACCACGTTGATCAGCGGCTCACCGCTTGCATATCGCTCCAGCTGGGCACGGACAAGCCGCGCGACCCGTGGCGCGAACGCGGTCGACGCACCCCCTCGGTGCGGGTTGATGAGCACACCCGCAGACGACCACAGTGGATGCCCCGGTGGCAACGGTTCGGGGTCGGTCACGTCGAGCGCGGCGGTGATCCGGCCGGTGCCCAGCTCCGCGATCAGCGCGTCCGTGTCGACCACGACACCACGAGCCACGTTCACCAGCAGGGCGCCGTCCTTGAGCCGGGCGAGGAACTTGGCGTCGACCATGCCGCGGGTCTCGTCCGTCGCCGGCGTGAGCACCACCACGACATCGGCCGTCGGCAGCAGCTCGGGGAGGTCTGTGATCGGTGAGACGCCCTCGCGTGGCCGCCGGGCGACCCTGATGATGTCGCACTCGAACCCCGCCAGCCGCCGCTCCAGCGCCTCGCCGATCGAGCCGTAGCCGAGGATCAGCACCGTCCGGTCCGCCAGCGAGTCGTCCAGCTCCCGGTACGACGGCCACACCCCGCGCTCCTGGTTCTGCACCGCCCGGGGCAGCCGCCGGTACGACGCCAGGATCAGCGCCACCGCGAGCTCGGCCGTGGAGGCGTCGTGCACGCCCCGGGCGTTGCACAGGGTGACGTCCTCACCGAGGTGGGGCAGGAAGTTCTCGAAGCCCGCGGTCTGGGTCTGCACCACCTTCAGCGCCGGCATCTCGCGGATGATCTCGACGACATCGGAGCCGCCCATGTAGTTGGGCACGTAGTACTCGACCGAGTCCAGCGACGGCGGCCGCTCACCACCCGCGAAGTACTCGACGTCGAACCCGTCGGGCACACCACTGAGGAAGCTGTCCGGGTCCTCCCACGGCAGCCAGGTCTTCACCGCATCAGCCATATCCAGAACCTACCTGCCGCCGCCGGCGATCTGTGGGCCGAAGGCCAGCCTGTGGACCAGCGCATCCTGTCCGCCACTCACCGCTTGCGGACCACCCGATCCGGTGGACTGCTCGCGCTCTGCGGAGCACTCAGCTCCGCGTGACCACGCAAGTCCGAAACGCCCGACGCGGTGTTGCGGATTACGTGCCGCGAGCTGTCCGGAAGTCGTACTCTGGATCGGTGCCCTCGACACCGGATCACCAAGCGGCAGTCGAGCGACTGCGTTCGTCGTACCGGAGGATCCCGCCCGGCGAACCGGTCCGACTGGCCAAGCGCAGCTCCAACCTGTTCCGCCCGCGGACGCAGGTGGAGACGCCGGGACTCGACGTCTCCGGCCTGACCGGCGTGATCAGCGTGGACCCGCAGGCCCGCACCGCCGACGTACAAGGCATGTGCACCTACGAGGACCTCGTCGCCCGGACGCTCCCGCACGGCCTCGTCCCGATGGTGGTTCCGCAACTGCGCACGATCACGCTGGGTGGCGCGGTCAGCGGTCTCGGGATCGAGTCGTCGTCGTTTCGAGCGGGTCTGCCGCACGAGTCCGTGCTGGAGATGGACATCCTCACCGGGGCCGGCGAGGTCGTCACCGCCCGGCCCGAAGGCGAGCACGCGGAGCTGTTCAGGACGTTCCCGAACTCGTACGGCTCGCTCGGTTATGCCACCCGGCTGCGGATCGAGCTGGACCGCATGTCGCCGTACGTCGCGCTCCGCAACGTCCGGCTCGGTCTCGACGAGCTGGCTCCGGCCGTCGAGTCGATCGTTGCCGATGGCACGTATGGCGGCGAGCCGGTGCATTTCGTCGATGGCGTCGTGTTCAGCCCCGACGAGGCCTACCTGATGCTCGGGCGGCACAGCGACGCCGCCATCGAGACCAGCGACTACACCGGGCAGAAGATCTACTACAAGTCGATCCGGGAACGGACCAAGGACTTCCTCACCGACAAGGACTACCTCTGGCGCTGGGACACGGACTGGTTCTGGTGCTCGGCTGCCTTCGGCGCTCAGAATCGGTACGTACGACGCCTGTGGCCGCGGCGGTTCCGGCGCAGCGACGTCTACTACAAGCTGGTCGGGCTGGAGAACCGCTGGCACGTGGCGGCTCGCATCGACCGCCGCCGCGGCAAGCCCGAGCGCGAGCGGGTGGTCCAGGATGTGGAGATCCCGACCGGGCAACTGGCCGGCTTCCTGCGCTGGTTCGACGCCGAGGTTGGGATGCGGCCGGTCTGGCTGTGTCCATTGCGGCTGCGGGAGCCGGCCGGTCCGGACTCGGCAAGCTCATGGCCCCTGTATCCCCTGACCCCTGGCCGGACCTACGTGAACGTCGGGTTCTGGGGCACCGTGCCGATCGCCCCCGGCGCCGCCGATGGGGATGTGAATCGCCGGATCGAGGTCGCGGTCGCTGACTTCGACGGTCACAAGTCGCTGTACTCCGATGTCTACTACGACCGAGACACCTTCGACCGGCTGTACAACGTCCCGGCCCTGAACCAGGTGAAGAAACGCTACGACCCCGATGCCCGGTTGACCGGGCTGTACGAGAAGGCGGTGACGCGGCGATGACGGCAACGATCAACCCGACGCAGGTCTCGATCGCAGGAGCGCTCACGACGGTGGCGCCGGACGGGCTGCCTTTCCGGTTCACCGCGTACGACGGCAGCGCGGCCGGTCCAGAGGACTCTGCGGTCCACATGCATCTGGCCACCGAGCGCGGGCTGTCCTACATCCTGACCGCTCCGGGCGACCTCGGCCTGGTGCGCGCCTACGTGCAGGACGACCTGCAGATCGAGGGAATCCACCCGGGCAATCCGTACGACCTGATGCGGATGATGCTCAACCAGCTCCACTTCCGTCGCCCGTCTCCTGCCGAGGCCCTGCGGATCGTTCGCGGCCTGGGCTGGAGCCACATCAAGCCGCCGCCTCCCCCGCCGCAGGAACACCTGCCCAAGTGGCGTCGCACCTTCGAGGGTCTGCGCCACTCGCGGACTCGGGACAAGGTCGCGATCCACCACCACTACGACGTGTCGAACGCGTTCTACGAGTGGATCCTCGGTCCGTCGATGACCTACACCTGCGCCGTGTTCCCAACTGCCGAGGCGACCCTGGAGGAGGCGCAGGCGGCGAAGTACGACCTGGTCGCGCGCAAGCTCGAGCTCAAGCCGGGCCGGCGTCTGCTCGACGTCGGTTGCGGCTGGGGTGGCATGGTCCTGCACGCTGCACGCGAGTACGGCGTCAGGGCGCTCGGTGTCACCCTGTCGCAGGCGCAGGCCGAGTGGGCCGCGGAGGCGATCAAGCGCGAATGCCTGGAAGACCTTGCGGAGGTCCGGTTCCTGGACTACCGGGACGTGTCGGAACGGGGATTCGACGCGATCAGCTCCATCGGCCTGACCGAACACATCGGCGTGCGGAACTACCCGTCGTACTTCGGGTTCCTGCTGGACCGGCTGAAGCCGGGTGGGCGGCTGCTGAACCACTCGATCACGCGCCCGGACAACCACTTCCGGTCGACCGGCGCGTTCATCGACCGGTACATCTTCCCCGACGGGGAGCTGATCGGGTCGGGCCGGATCATCAGCGAGGCGCAGAACGCCGGCTTGGAGGTGCGGCACGAGGAGAACCTGCGCGAGCACTACGCGATGACGCTCGCCGGCTGGTCCCGCAACCTGGTCGAGCACTGGGACGAGGCCGTGAGCGAGGTCGGCTATGCGACCGCGAAGGTGTGGGGTCTCTACCTGGCCGCATGCCGGGTCGGCTTCGAGCGCAACGACATCCAGCTCCACCAGGTCCTCGCCGTCAAGCTCCACGACGACGGCAGCGCCGACTTCCCCCTCCGCCCGACCTGGGGGAGCTGACCCGCCGGCGGTCGAGGCGCCTGCTCCCGTTGGGATACCCGGCTACCTTTGTCGCAAGTCGTCGAGCGAGGGAGACGAAGGTGGTCAAGGCGAGGGGTGGCCAGCTGAGCAGGCAGCGGGGCCCTCGGGTCGCCGCTGCCATGGTCGCCATGACCATGGCAGCCACGGCGTGCTCGGATGGGGCTGGGGATGCTGCGCCGTCGGTCTCGACGTCGACGACCAGTGCGGCGCCCCCGCCGACCAGCCCGAGCAGTACAGCTCCGCGCAGTACGGCGACCAGCGCGCCGACCGGACCCGTCTCACTGAGCGTCACGGGCACGATCGCGACCGGGATCGAGGTGCCTTGGGGCTTGGCCTTCCTGCCCGACAGGAGCGCCCTCGTCAGCGAACGGGACTCGGGCAGGATCAAGCGGATCGTCGGCAACCGGGTCACTGAGGTGGGCACCGTGCCCGACGTGGATCCCTCGTCCGAAGGCGGGCTGCTCGGGCTGGCTGTGGACCCGCAGTTCTCAACCAGGCCGTACCTCTACGCCTACTACAGCACCGGCTCGGACAACCGCATCGCACGACTGACCTGGCGCAACAACCGGATCGAGGATCCGCAGGTCATCCTCGACGGCATCCCGATGGCCGCCGTGCACAACGGTGGCCGGCTCCGGTTCGGCCCGGACGGCTTCCTGTACGTCGGGACGGGCGACGGCCGGGATGGGCCGAACTCGCAGGACAACAGAAGCCTCGGCGGCAAGATCCTGCGCATCACCACGGACGGCAAGCCGGCTCCGGGCAATCCTGATCCGGGGTCGCCGATCTTCTCCAAGGGGCACCGCAACGTTCAGGGCCTCGCGTTCCAAGGCAACCAGTTGTACGCATCCGAGTTCGGGCAGGACACCTGGGACGAGCTGAACGCCATCACGGCCGGCGCCAACTACGGCTGGCCGGCAGCGGAGGGCGTCAGCCACCTCGACGGCATGGTGGACCCGATCGCGCAGTGGAGGACCGACGACGCGTCGCCGTCCGGCATCACCTACAGCCAGGGACACATCTTCATGGCCGGCCTGCGCGGCGAACGCCTCTGGGCCATCCCGGTCGCGAACGGCCGTCGAACCGGCGAGCCGGTTGCCTTCTTCACCAACCAGTTCGGCCGACTCCGCACCGTCGAGGCCGCACCCGACGGTTCCCTCTGGCTGACCACGTCGAACACCGACGGCCGGGCCCGGCCCCGCGAGGGGGACGACCGCATCCTCCGCGTCACCATCTCCCGCGGCTGAGCACTCCGTCTGTCAGAGACCCTGCGGATTTGTAGATCGGAAGCGAGATGCCATAGCGCTTCCGATCTACAAATCCCGGAGCCTTCCGCTGACCCTCGACCGCGGCGACGCTGTGCGGTCAGATGCCGAGCTTCGTGTTCACGAGCTCGCGGACCTTGGCTGCGTCGGCCTGGCCGCGCATGTCCTTCATCACCGCACCGATCAGGGCACCGGCCGCGGCCGGCTTGCCGGACCGGACCTTCTCGACCACGTCCGGGTTGGCCGCGATGGCCCGGTCGACGGCCTCGCTCAGCGCAGAGTCGTCCGACACCAGGGCGAGGCCGCGAGCAGCCATGATCTCGGCCGCGGTGCCTTCACCCTTCACCAAGCCGTCGAAGACCTGGCGGGCCAGCTTGTCGTTCAACGCGCCCTCGTCGACGAGCTGCTGAACCTCGGCGACCTGCTCGGGTCCGACACCCAGGTCGCCCAGGTCCTGACCGGACTCGTTCGCCGCGCGGGCCAGCTCGCCCAGCCACCACTTCTTGGCTGCCGCGGGTGCGACTCCCAGCGCCACGGTCCGCTCGATCAGCTCGACCGCGCCACCGTTCACGACGTCGCGCATCTCCAGGTCGGTGAAACCCCACTCACCCTGCAGGCGGAGGCGGCGCACCGGCGGCGCCTCGGGCAGGCTCTTGCGAAGCTCCTCGACCCACTCACGGGACGGGGCGACCGGCACCAGGTCCGGCTCGGGGAAGTACCGGTAGTCCTCGGCGTCGGACTTCTCCCGGCCCGAGGTGGTGATGCCGGTGTCCTCGTGCCAGTGCCGGGTCTCCTGGATCACCTTGCCTCCGGCAACCAAGATGGCGGCCTGCCGGGTGATCTCGTAGGTGACCGCCCGCTCGACCGAGCGGAACGAGTTCACGTTCTTGGTCTCGGTCCTGGTGCCGAGCACCGAGCTGCCCCTGGGCTTCAGCGAGACGTTCGCGTCACAGCGCAGCGACCCCTGGTCCATCCGTACGTCGGAGACGCCCAGCGCGAGCAGGAGGTCCCGGAGCATGCTGACGTACGCCTTCGCGACGGCCGCGGCCTTCTCACCCGGGACCTCGATCGTCTTCGTCACGATCTCGATCAGCGGGATACCGGCCCGGTTGTAGTCGACCAGCGAGTGGCTCGCGCCGTGGATCCGGCCGGTCGCGCCACCGACGTGGGTGGACTTGCCGGTGTCCTCCTCCATGTGGGCCCGCTCGATCTCGATCCGGTAGGTCTCACCGTCGACGACCACCTCGGTCCACCCGTTGTACGCGATCGGCTCGTCGTACTGGGAGGTCTGGAAGTTCTTCGGCATGTCCGGGTAGAAGTAGTTCTTCCGGGCGAACCGGCACCACTCGGCGATCTCGCAGTTCAGCGCCAGGCCGATCTTGATCGCCGACTCGACGGCGCGCGCGTTCACCACCGGCAGTGCGCCGGGCAGCCCGAGACAGACAGGGCAGGTCTGGGTGTTCGGCGGCGCGCCGAACTCGGTCGGGCAACCGCAGAACATCTTCGACACGGTGTTGAGCTCGACGTGAACCTCCAGGCCCATCACCGGGTCGAACTGAGCCAGCGCGGCGTCGATGTCGAGAACGTCGGCAACAACAGTCATCGGGAGACCTCCAGCTCCGGAGCCTTCGACAGCAGCAGGCCGCCCCACTGCTCGGCCAGGGCGGTCTCCAGCGCGGCGCCAACGGTGTAGAGCAGATCGTCACGCATCACCGGCGCCATCACATGGAAGCCGACGGGCATGCCGTCCTCGTCGGCCAGGCCGCACGGGAACGACGCGGCGGCGTTGCCCGCCAGGTTCGACGGAATCGTGCACAGGTCGTTCTTGTACATCGCGATCGGATCGTTCACCCGCTCCCCGATCGGGAACGCCGTCGTCGGCGTCGAGGGCGAGACCAGTACGTCGACCTGCTCGTAGGCGCGGGCGAAGTCGCGGGCGACCAGCGTGCGAACCTTCTGCGCCTGGCCGTAGTAGGCGTCGTAGTAGCCGCTCGACAGCGCGTGCGTACCGATCATGATGCGGCGCTTCACCTCGGCGCCGAAGCCGGCCGCGCGGGTCAGGCCCATCACCTTCTCGGCGTCGTTCTCGCCGTCGTCACCGACGCGCAGGCCGAACCGCATCGCGTCGAACTTGGCCAGGTTGGACGACGCCTCGCTCGGCAGGATCAGGTAGTACGCCGGCAGCGCGTAGTCGAAGTGCGGGCAGGACACCTCGACCACCTCGGCACCGAGCTTCGTGAGCAGCTCGACCGCCTCGTGGAAGCGAGCCTCCACGCCCGGCTGGTAGCCCTCGCCGCCGAGCTCCTTGACCACGCCGATGCGAAGGCCGTTGACGTCACCGCGACGGGCCGCCTCCACCACCGGAGGGACCGGCTGGTCGATGGAGGTCGAGTCCATCGGATCGTGGCCCGCGATCGCCTCGTGCAGCAGCGCCGCGTCGAGTGTGGTCCGCGCACACGGGCCCGGGGTGTCCAGGCTCGACGCGAGGGCGATCAGGCCGTACCGCGACGTCCCGCCGTACGTCGGCTTGACGCCCACGGTGCCGGTGACGGCGCCTGGCTGACGGATCGAACCGCCGGTGTCCGTACCGATCGCGAGCGGAGCCTCGAAGGCGGCCAGCGAGGCCGAGGAGCCGCCGCCGGAGCCGCCCGGGATCCGGTTCAGGTCCCACGGGTTGTGGGTCGGGCCGTACGCGGAGTTCTCCGTGGAGGAGCCCATCGCGAACTCGTCCATGTTGGTCTTGCCGAGGATGACGATGCCGGCGGCGCGCAGACGCTGCACGACCGTGGAGTCGTAGGGCGGCTTCCAGCCCTCGAGGATCTTCGAGCCCGCCGTCGTCGGCACACCCTCCTGGGTGAGCACGTCCTTCAGCGCCAGCGGTACGCCGGCCAGCGGGCCGAGCTTCTCCCCCGCCGCACGCCGGGTGTCCACGGCGGCGGCCTGGGCCAGCGCGCCCTCGGCGTCCACGTGCAGGAAGGCCTTCACCGCCGAGTCCACGGCGGCGATCCGGTCCAGGTGCGCCCGGGTGATCTCGACCGAGCTGGCCTCGCCGGCGGTCATCAGCTCCGCGAGCTCGACGGCGGTCCTGCGGGTCAGGTCGCTCATCACGCCTCCTCGGTCAGGATCCGCGGCACCCGGAAGCGCTGCTCCTCCGCGGCCGGGGCGCCGGACAGCGCCTGCTCCGGCGTCAGGCAGGGGCGGTTCTCGTCCGCGCGCATCACGTTGGTCAGCGGCAGCGCGTGCGATGTCGGCGGGATGTCCGCGGCGGCCACGTCGCTGACGTGCTTGACCCAGTCGATGATCTGGTCGAGCTGCGGAGCGAGGTGGTCGAGCTCTTCACCGGTGAGCTCGATCCGCGCCAGCCGCGCGAGATGCGCGACCTCTTCGCGGGTTATCGATGGCATGAGAGTTCCAATGGTCTGCAGTGCGGCTGCTGGTCGGTCCGTGCCGCCGACGTGCGAGCGCTCGAGTACGCCACGGACCGGGCCATCTTAGTGGTCGGCGACGCGGCCCGTGCCGTCGCCGTGGCCATGGTGGAAGTTCACCTGATGAGAACCGGTGGCGCGTTACTTTGTTCCGCTCTGTAACATTGGCCGCGACAGGGCGTAACGTGCGTGGTTCTTGGCTGGGAGATGATCGTTCGGTGTTCCTGCTGCGACTGATCCTCCCGGACCGACCCGGTTCGCTCGGCACCGTGGCGACGGCCCTCGGCGAGGTCCAGGCCGACATCCATGCGATCGAGATCGTGGAGCACCGACGCGACAACGGCACCGCCGTCGACGACGTCGTGGTCGACCTCCCGCCCGGAGTGCTGCCGGACAGGCTGGTCTCGGCCTGCAACAGCGTGCCCGACGTCGAGGTGATCTGGTTCTCCCGGTACGGCGCCGGCGGTGGGCTGCACATGGACCTCGAGGCCGTCGAGCAGATGACCTCGTCGCCGGGGGAGGCGGTCGACATCCTGGTCGAGCAGGCGCCCTCGGTGCTGCACGCCGACTGGGCCGCCTTGCTCGACGGCACCGGCAGCGCGATCAAGGTCGCGCTGGAGACCAGTGCCACGCCGGAGTTCGGTGAGGTGGTGCAGGACTGGCTACCGCTGGAGAAGGCGACGACCCTCCAGGCCCCGGACAGCAAGGGCCTGGCCGAGTCGGTCCTGGTCGCCGCGCCGCTGGAGTCGAACCGCCGGGTGCTCGTGATCGGCCGCCGCGGCGGGCCCGAGTTCCTCGGCTCGGAGGTCGCCCGGCTGAGCTACCTCGCCAGCCTGGCCGTCACGATCCACACCACCAGCTGACCTCCGCGCCACCGGCTGAGCGCAGCCGGGCGCCCCAGCTCGATGACACCCGGGTCAGTCGGGTTCACGGCCGGGATTCGGCCGACCCGGCGACCACCTGGCAGAAGGACTGCGCTCAGGTGATCTCGAAGTAGACCAGAGCCCAGAGCCCCACGATCACCAGCAGGACGGCGATGCCGATCAGGACGACGACGATGATCGCCTGGGAGTTGCCGTCACGATCCGGCAGGTCGAACTGCGTCGGCCCCCACGGACCGCCCCCGTCCACCCGGTCGCGGGCCTCGGGAGGTGGCTTGGCCACCTCCCGGGACTCACGTTTGTCCGGCCGGAACTTCATCACACGTAGAACGACTCGTAGCTGACGTCGATGTTCTGCGAGGAGAAGCTGTCCCCCGAGTCACCGGTGATCTCGATCCGCCAGCCGCTCACGTAACCGGCGTGCGACTTTCCATCGGACCGCGCCGCGATCCAGGCCTTCAACACGGCGACGTCACTTCCCTTCAGCACCGCGAACGCGTCCGCGGTGACAGCCGGCATGGCGGTCTTCACATCCTGCGGGTCACCGGAAGCCCGCATGGACAGCGACCGGATGCCGCCGCTGCTGCCGATGCCGAAGATGCTCTGCGAACCATAATCGCCGATCTTCTTGCGGCAGGACGAGCTGCACTCGTAGCCCTTGGCCTTGAGCCCCGCGGTCAGCGCCGCCTCGGTGGTGTCGAACTCCTTGCGTGGGAGGTCCAGCGACTCCGAGCCCGACTTGCCGCCGGACAGCCGCAGCGAGTCGCCGTCGTTGCGAAGGTCGAACTCGCCCCAGGTGCTGCCGACCTTGCCCGTCTTCTGGCCGGTCTTGACGGCCTGCTGGATCTTGGCGACCTCGCTGCCGCCGAAGGTGTCGTTGCCCACCGCCTGCAGTGCGGCGTCGAAGGTGACGGCCGCGTTGTTGACATTGTCGTTGTCGGAGGACCGGATCTGTACGCCGATGACGGTGCCGTCGGACTGGAACTGGAACACGGCCTCGGCCTGGGTCGCGCCGGAGTACTTGAAGCAACCGCGGTGCGCGCCCTGCGGGGTGTTGAACAGGTCGCTGCAGACGAAGCCCGCCTGCTGCAGCTTGCCGGTCGCGGTCTTCGCCTGGCCGGTCGCGTTGCCGAGCTCCGCCGAAGCCGCCGGCGGCGAGCTCTCGTCGTCACTCGGGCTGGACGGCGCGGCCGTGGGCTGGTCGATCGAGGTGGACGTTGTCGGATCCGCCGTCGGGTCGGCTGTCGGGTCGTCGTCGCCACCGAGTGCACGAATACCGAGGATGACCAGGAGGCCGATCAGCACGACGCCGATCACGGCACCGCCGATGAACAGCGGCAGCTTGTTCTTGCCCGATCCACCCGGGCCATTGCCACCCGGACCGCCAGGTGGTCCCCAGGGCTGCTGGCCCTGCTGCCAACCTTGCGGGCCGCCGGGATAGGCGCCCTGCTGCCCCCAAGGCTGCTGCTGGTAGCCGCCGGGCTGCTGCGGGTACTGCTGGCCGGGCTGCTGAGCCCAACCGCCTGCCTGGCCGGGCTGCTGCGCCCAACCGCCGCCTGCTTGACCGGGTTGCTGACCCCAACCGCCACCGCCTTGCTGCGGAGGCTGCTGGCCAGGCTGACCACCCTGAGGCTGACCCTGCTGGGGCTGTTGCGGTCGAGCGGGCTGCTGGCCCCAACCGCCACCCTGACCGGGTTGCTGACCCCAGCCGCCCTGTCCCGACGGTGCCCCTGGCTGCCCGCCCTGCTGCCCAGGACCCCAAGGCCCTTGTGGCGGCGTCGTCATAGATCGCTCCTTAGAAGCCCACGTGTAGAGGTTTGAAACTAACAGCCAGACGGATCAGCAGCCCGCGAGGATCCGTCCGGACCGGACATGCGATCCACGGGGGTCTCGGGCCGATCTCAGGGAGCGTCGGTGGCGCCCTCTGCCGACGGGTCGGTGGCGACCTCCGCCGCGGCCTCGGGACCCTCCTCCAGCAGGGTCCGGAAACCGGTCGCGTCCAGGATCGGCACGCCCAGCTGGACGGCCTTGTCGTACTTGGACCCGGGTGAGTCGCCAACCACCACGAACGAGGTCTTCTTCGACACCGAGCTGGCGGCCTTGCCGCCGCGCGACACGATCGCCTCGGTCGCCTCGTCGCGGCTGAAGCCCTCGACGGTGCCGGTGACCACCACCGACAGCCCGGCCAGGGTCTGTGGCACGGTCGGGCCGGTCCGCGCCTGCCGCATCTCGACGCCCGCCTTGCGCCACTTGTCCACGATCTGGCGGTGCCAGTCGACGGTGAACCACTCGGTCACCGCGGCGGCGATCGTCGGGCCCACGCCCTCCACCTCGGCCAGCTCGGCCTCGCTCGCGGTCGCGATCGCGTCGATGTCGTCGTACGCCGCGGCCAGGGCCTGGGCGGCCGTCGGTCCGACATGGCGGATCGACAGCGCCACGAGCACCCGGGCGAGCGGCTTGGACTTCGCCTGCTCCAGGTTCGTCAGCAGGCGCTTGGCGTTGGCCGACAGGGCGCCCGCCTTGGTGGTGAAGAACGGGCTGCGAGCCAGGTCTTCCTCGGTGAGCGCGAACAGGTCCCCCTCGTCGCCGATCACGCCGCCCTCGATCAGCGCGTCCGCGGCCTTGAAGCCGAGCACCTCGATGTCGAACGCGGACCGGCCCGCCAGGTGGAACAGCCGCTCCCGCAGCTGTGCCGGGCAGGACCGCGAGTTCGGGCAGCGGATGTCGACGTCGGTCTCCTTCTCCGGCCGCAGCTCGGTCCCGCAGGCCGGGCAGTGCGTCGGCATCACGAAGGCACGCTCGCTGCCGTCGCGCAGGTCGACCACGGGGCCGAGGATCTCCGGGATCACGTCACCGGCCTTGCGCAGCACGATGGTGTCGCCGATCAGCACGCCCTTGCGGATCACCTCCTGCTGGTTGTGCAGGGTGGCGAACTCCACCGTCGAGCCGGCCACCCGGACCGGTTCCATCACGCCGTACGGAGTGACGCGGCCGGTGCGGCCGACGTTGACCAAGATGTCGAGGAGCTTGGTGTTGACCTCCTCCGGCGGGTACTTGTAGGCGATCGCCCAGCGCGGCGCGCGCGAGGTGGAGCCGAGCGCCCGCTGCAGGTTGACCTCGTCGACCTTGACCACGACGCCGTCGATCTCGTGGTCGACCTCGTGCCGCCGCTCGCCGTAGAGCGCGATGAACTCGTTCACCTCCGTCAGCGAGCCGACCCGTCTGGCCCGGTCACTGATCGGCAGACCCCACTCCTTCAACTGCTCGTACGCCGAGGACAACCGGTCGACGTGATACCCGTCGACGCGGCCGAGGCCGTGCACGACGAAGCGCAGCGGCCGCTGCGCGGAGACGCGCGGGTCCTTCTGCCGCAGGGAGCCGGCGGCGCCGTTGCGCGGGTTGGAGAACGGCGCCTTGCCCGCCTCGACCAGCTGGGCGTTCAGCTCGGTGAAGTCCTCGACCCGGAAGTAGACCTCGCCGCGCACCTCCAGGAAATCGGGCACCCCGTCGCCGGACAGCTCGTTGGGGATGTTCCGGATCGTCTTGACGTTCGGGGTGACGTCCTCACCGGTGCGGCCGTCGCCCCGGGTCGCGCCACGGACCAGCCGGCCCTTCTCGTAGGTCAGGTCCATCGCCAAGCCGTCCACCTTGAGCTCACAGAGGAACCCGCTCCCGGCGATCTGGGCACGGGTGACCTCGCGCTCGAGCCGCCTGGCCCAGGCGTCCATCTCCTCGGCGGAGAAGGCGTTGTCCAGGCTCTCCATCCGGGTCGGGTGCTCGACCGGGGTGAACAGCGTGGAGATCGCGCTGCCGACCTTCTGCGTCGGGGAGTCCGGCGTCCGAAGCTCCGGGTACTGCTCCTCGAGGTCCTCGAGCTCGTGCATCAGCGCGTCGAACTCGGCGTCGGAGATGATCGCACTGGCCATGTAGTAGCGCCAGCGGTGCTCCTCGACCTCCTGGCTCAGCTCGGCGTGACGCTCACGCGCCGCCGGCGGCGCGGCGGGCTGCTCGGCGGCGGTGCTCTCGGGGATCTCGTCGCTCATGCCCAAAACCTACCGCCGACCACCGACGAAACCGGCGCGCTGAGCCGCCCGCCGCGAACGGCCGGAACCCATGGTCGCGGCCGCTGTCAGCTCTGGAAGAACTCCGTCAGCACCGCTGCGAGAACCTTCGGCGACACGTTGTGACTCTGGCCCTCCAGGACGCGGTACCGGCCGTCGGGCAGCACCTCGGCCAGTTGCTTCGCCGCTGTCCGCAGGATCTCGGGTGCCTTGCCACCGGCCATCGCCAGCGTCGGCACCTTGACACCGGCCCAGTCATCCGCCGACAGCGGCTTGCCGTAGACGGTGTCACCGACGATCGCCACGTCGTACGGGAGGGTGTGCGCGACGCGGGTCAGCCGCTGCCAGAGCGGCAGCAGGCGCATGATGCCGACGACGAAGCCAGGGGCGCCCATGCCCTTGGTCATCATGTACTTCACGGCCTCGCCGCGTCGGCCCGCGGCGACCAGGTCGTTCAGGTGCTGCTCGAAGTCGGCCGGTGGAAGCGGCGTGCTCGCGTCCACCCGGAATGGCGGCTGGTAGGCCGCCAGCTTGCGGATACCGATGTCCGCCGCGGCGGCCCGAAGCGACAGCACAGCGCCGGACGACATGCCCCAGACGTCGGCCGTGCCACCTGCTTCGGCGATGAGTGCCTGGAGGTCCTCGATCTCCCGCTCGACCGCGTAGGGCTGGGTGTCGGTACTGTCGCCGCGCCCGCGCCTGTCGTAGTTGTAGACCGTGAATCGCGGCGAGAGCTCGTCGACGAGCTTGGGGAGCATC
>DASTVQ010000062.1:0-25849 GCA_035759015.1 Kribbella sp. | reverse complement strand
GAGACGGCGCGGGGACGGGTGGCAGTGGGCTCAGGTCAGCCAGTCGCCGAGCGGGCCGATCGCGAAGTAGACCACGAACAGGGCCGAGACGATCCACATCAGCGGATGGATCTGTCCCGTCTTGCCACGGATCGACTTCAGCAGCACGTAGGAGACGAAGCCGGCGCCGATGCCGGCCGAGATGGAGTACGTGAACGGCATCAAGATGATGGTCAGGAACGCCGGGATCGCGATCTCGATGTCGTCGAAGTCGATGCCCTTCACCTGCGTCATCATCAAGAAGCCGACCAGCACCAGGGCCGGCGTGGCCGCCTCGTACGGCACGAGGGTCACCAGCGGCGCCAGCACCATCGACAGCAGGAAGCAGACCCCGGTCACCACGCTGGCGAGTCCGGTCCTGGCCCCCTCGCCGACGCCCGAGGCCGACTCGATGTACGACGTGTTGCTGGAGACGGAGGCGGCGCCACCGGCGGCCGCGGCGACGCTGTCCACGACCAGGATGCGCTGGGCGTTCGGCGGGTTGCCCTCGGAGTCCAGCAGGTGAGCCTCGGCACCGATGGCGGTCATCGTGCCCATTGTGTCGAAGAAGTCGGCCAGCATCAGCGTGAAGATCAACAACAGCGCGCTGATCAGGCCGACCTGCTCGAAGGAGCCGAACAGGCTGAACTCACCGAGGGTGTCCAGGTTGGGCTTGGTGAACCAGTCGTCAGGCAGCTTCGGCACGCTGAGGCCCCAGCCGCCCGGGTTGTCCGCCGTGCGGGCGCCGACCTCGAAGATCTGCTCGATCACGATCGCCAGCACGGTGGCGGACAGGATGCCGATCAGGATCGCGCCCTTCACCTTGCGCGCGTACAGCGTGATGATCAGCGCCAGCCCGACGACGAAGACGAGCACCGGCCAGCCGCGCAGGCTGCCGCCGACGCCCAGCTCGACAGGCGGGCCACCGGCGGCCTGCGGGCGGCGGACGAAACCCGCGTCGACCACTCCGATGAACGCGATGAACAGGCCGATGCCGACGCTGATCGCCACCTTCAGCTGCAGTGGCACCGCCTCGAAGACCGCCTTGCGGAAGCCGGTCAGCACCAGCACCAAGATGATCACGCCCTCCAGCACGACCAGCCCCATGGCGTCGGCCCAGGTCATCTTGGACGCGACCGAGAAGGCGATGAAAGCGTTCAGCCCGAGCCCGGCCGCCAGCGCGAGCGGGAAGTTCGCGACCAGCCCCATCAGGATCGTCAGCACGCCGGCGACCAGCGCGGTCGCGACCGCGATCTTGGCGATCGCGGCCGCCGGGTCGCCGCCACCGCCGATGTACTGTCCCGCACCGTCCTTGACGGTGCCGATGATGAGCGGGTTCAGCACCACGATGTAGGCCATCGTGAAGAACGTGACCAGCCCGCCGCGGAGCTCGCGCCCCAGCGTCGAGCCGCGCTCACTGATCTTGAAGAAGGAGTCGAGAAGGCCGGCTCGGGAGCGGGCGGTGGCAACCTTTGACGAACTCATGGGCGGCATCGTGCCAGGTCGGACCGACCGGTGCGAGCGGTTCGGTGAAGCTGCGTGTCCGGGGACTAAGGTGGGACCGTGGCAGACCAGAACCCGGCCCAGGCTCCCGGCGCGCGGAGCGCAGCGCGGCGGACCGACCCGACCAGCCAGCTGGCTCGCGGTGAGCTGATGCACGCCGAGGTCAAGCCGCTGGACATGTCCGGCATCCCGACCGTGATCGTCGGCATCGTCGCCTGGGGCGTCGCGTTCGTGGTCGTCCTGGTGTTCCGCGACGACCTGGAGCGTGACGGCAGGCAGTGGTGGTTGTGGGTCACCGTGGCCGGCTTCGGCCTCGGCCTGATCGGCCTGGCCTACTGCCGCCGCCGCTGGGCCGCCATCCAGGCCGGCCACCGTTCAGAGCACGAGGACTGACCTCTCAGCCCTCGGCCGAGCTCTCTTCCGCGGCCGGACCGTCAGCGGCCGTCTGGTCGGTGACCCGCTGAGCCGATGCGTCGCTCTCGCCGGCGTCGGTCGCTGCTTCGATCTCGGCCCGGACTGCTTCGATCGTCGCGGCTGCCGCGTCGTCAGCCTCGGTCACCGGGCCCAGGTCGTCGTACCCGGTGGTGTCGAAGGCATGCTCGGCGGCCGGCTGATCGACGGACTCGACGACCGCGTCGGAGTGCGCCCCGCAGCCGTAGTCGAAGGCGACGATCTGACCGTCTCCCGGGGCCATCTCGTTCGCGCAGACTCCGAAGGCCTGGCCCAGGCTGTCGGCCAACCGGATCCAGTAGCCGCACGAGCTGCACTTGTACGGAACCGCCTGAGCGATCGCCGCCGACGGGCCGAAGTCACCCGCGTACCAGCGCTCCGCCGCCTCCTCGCGGCCGAACCGCGACAGCACCCGCTCGCGGCCCAGACCGAGCTCCTCGACGACCGCGAGCACCTCGTCTGGCGCGCCGGTCTGGGTGAACCCGGGCTCCAGCCGCGGGTCGTCCGACAGCGTCGGGAACAGGTCACCGGGACGTAGGTCGCCCGGCTGCACGCGCTCCGACCACGGCACCCACTCAGGCGCGACGATGGCGTCGGCGCCGGGAAGCATCACGACCTCGTCGATTGTCACCACCTTCGCGCGCGAGGCGCGGGTGAGCGTGACCGCCCAGCGCCAGCCGCGGTAGCCGGGGTGCGTGACGGCGAAGTAGTGCGTGACGAGGCGCTCGCCCTCCACGAGATGGCCGAGGTAGTCACCGACCTGGTTCGCCCCGCCCTCGACCACGGCCGCCTCGCGTGCGGGTTCCACCGCCGCGACGCAGATGGCGTCGGGCTTGGCGCGGACCGATTCCGAAGTCTTGACGGGAGTCACAATCGGTCATTCTCGCACGTCGGCCGGTCCCTTTCGAACCGCGCCGCAACTGCCACCCCTCCCGGTCACGAGGCAGGATGGTTCCATGGAACGTCCCGACTCCGACGATGAGCGGCGCAAGGCTGAGCGCCGCCGCAAGATCGCGGATGCGGGCCGTGCCGCCAACAGCGCGGGCAAGAAGCTGGGCACCGCGGGCAAGAAGGTCGGGCAGGCGTCCAAGGTCGGGGCGAACGGGTTCGCCAACGCCTCCCGCCGTACGGCGGATGTGACCGGCCGTGCGGGTCGCGCCACCGGGCGGCGCATCCGGGGACTCACCAACGCCCAGGGCGCCGGCGAGTCCGGCCTGGCCCGGCTGATCGAGCTCGGCGCGGTCAACGCGGCCGGCGACACCGCGTTCGCGGTGTCACTCGCGGGCACGGTGTTCTTCGCCGTACCGAGTGACCAGGCCCGGGACCGGGTCGCGCTGTTCCTGCTGCTGACGATGGCGCCGTTCGCGTTCATGGCGCCGCTGATCGGGCCGGTCCTGGACCGGTTCCGGCACGGCCGTCGCTGGGCGATCGGCGCCACGCTCGGGCTGCGCGCGTTCCTGGTCTGGAGCCTCGCCGCGTCGATCCACAGCTCCGCCTGGCTGTACCCGGCGGCGCTCGGCTGCCTGGTCGCGTCCAAGGCGTACGGCGTCACCCGCGCCTCCGCCGTACCGCGCCTCCTGCCGAAGGAGGTCACGCTCGTCACGGCCAACTCCCGGATCTCGCTGGCCGGTGTGGCCGGCGCCACCATCGGCGCCGGGATCGCGGCGGGCTTCGCCGCCATCGGGCCGCAGTGGTCGCTGCGCTGGGCGGCGGTCGTCTACACGATCGGCCTGATCCTCGCGATCCGCCTGCCGAGCCGGGTGGACTCCCCGGCCGGCGAGGAGATGACCGGTACGGCGGGGCGCGACGCCCGGCGCCGTGCGGTCACGGCAGCGGTCGCCCGGGCGATCCGCTGCAACCTCGGGCTGCGCTTCGTCTCGGGCTTCCTGACCATGTACCTGGCGTTCCTGCTGCGGGACAAACCGATCAGCGGCCTGGACGGCGCCCTCCTCGCGGGCGTGGTGATCGCGGCCGCGGGCATCGGCAACAGCCTCGGCACCCTGGTCGGATCGTTGCTCAAGGCGCGTAAACCCGAGGTTGTCGTGCTGGTGGTGCTGCTCGCCGACGCCGTCATCGCGGTCGCCGTGGCGGCCCTCTACGGGCTGGCGATCCTGATCACGCTCGGCCTGGTCGCCGGCCTGTGCAGCTCGCTCGGCAAGTTGTCACTGGACGCTCTGATCCAGCGCGACGTGCCGGAGACGGTCCGCACGTCGGTGTTCGCCCGCTCCGAGACGGTGCTGCAGCTGGCCTGGGTGATCGGTGGCGGGTGCGGCATCCTGATGCCGCTCATGCCCCGCCTCGGCTTCGGGTTCCTCGCGGCCGTCCTGATCGCCGTGATCGTCCTGGTCATCCGGCAGAAGCCGTCAGCTCCGGCGAACCCCCGTCTGGTGGGCCATCGGCCGGGGCCTTCCCCATCCCACGGTCCGGCTGCTCCTTCGCGGCGAGAGCCGCGACCGGAACGTCCGGCCTCGACGTCCCGCACGATCTGGACCTCCGACGAGCCGACGGTGGAGCGACGCGCCGATCCCACGGAGGAGGACGCGGTCCGCGGCCGGTGGTGGAGGAACGGCCGACTCGATGACGACAAGACCGTCGAGGAGCCTGCGCCCTGGTCCACCGAGCCCACCGTCGAGCACCGGCCGGACCCCTCACGGCGACGCCGCCCAGGCCCCGACACCGGCCACAATCGCCGGCCGCCCCGCTGATCAGCTCAACCGTCAGGCGCGGAGTGCCGAGATCACTCCGGCTCGACTCCGGCCATCGCCACCGTCTGCTCCTCGACCTGAACCGGCCGGCTGGTTCCGCGAAGCACCAGCGTCACCACCCCTGCGGTCACCACGAGCATCAGGCTCCCGACGACGGCCACCACGTTGAGGCTGTGGCTGAAGGAGTCGCGGGCAACGGCGAGCAGCGGACCACCGACCTGGGCCGGGAGTTGCGCCGCCGCCGCACTCGCACCGGCCAGTCCCTCCCGAGCGGCCTGGTCGACACCTGTGGGAAGGGCCGCCGGCAGGTGCGTGTCCAGGTCGGCCCGGTAGGCCGCCGTACCGATGCTGCCGAGGACCGCGATCCCGAGGGCGCCGCCGAACTCGCTGCAGGTCTCCATCAGGGCCGACGCCGAGCCTGCTCGTTCGGGCACGACCGCGCCGACCACAGCCTCCGTGACCAACGACATCACCATCACCAGGCCGCTGGCCAGCAGTCCCGCCCCCACCAGCACGATGACCAGGTGCGACTCCGACCGTACTTGGGTGAGCACGCCGAAGCCGACCGCGCCGAGCAGGAACCCGCCGCCCAGGACATAGGCCCGGTCGAACCGTTGCGCCAGGGCCGCACCGAGCGGGGCGGCGCCACCGACCGCGACCGAAGGCACCAGCGACCACAGCGCGGCCTTGAAGGGGCTCATGCCCAGCACGAGCTGCAGGTACTGGGTCATGAAGACGGCGTTGCCGACCAGGGCGACCATCCCGATGGTGTTCGCCGCGAGCGCGCCGCTGAAGGCACGGTTGCGGAACATCGGCAGCTCGATCATCGGGTGCGCAGCCGTCCGCTGCCGCTGGACGAACAGCAGGCCGATCACCAGCCCGATCAGGATGCTCGCCAGCGGTGTCGCCGAGAGGCCTTCGGCCGCACACTCCTTGATCCCCCAGATCACCGGGAGGACCGCAGCCAGCGACAGTGCGGAGCCGAGCAGGTCGAAACGGCCCCTGGCCGGCGCCTTGAACTCGGGCAGGAGCACCGGGGCCAGGGCCAGCAACAGCACCATCGCCGGTGTGTTGATGAGGAAGACCGAGCCCCACCAGAAGTGCTCCAGCAAGAACCCGCTCAGCACCGGGCCGAGCGAGATGCCACCCATCATCACCGCGCTCCAGAAGGCGATCGCCTTGCTGCGCTGGGCGGGGTCGTGAAACATGTTGCGGATCAGCGCCAGTGTCGACGGCATCAACGTGGCGCCGCCGATCCCGAGAACGGCCCGCGCCGCGATCAACTGCTCCGGGCTCTGCGAGTACGCCGCCGCCACCGAGGCGGCACCGAAGGCCAGCGCGCCGAGGATCAGCAACCGGCGCCGCCCGATCCGGTCGCCGAGCGAGCCCATCGTGATCAGCAGACCGGCCAGCACGAACCCGTAGATGTCGAAGATCCACAGCTGCTCGGTCGCGCTCACCCCGAGGTCCTCGCTGATGAACGGGACCGCGAAGTAGAGCACCGAGACGTCCATCGAGACCAGCAGCAAGGGCAGTGCCAGCACACCGAGCGCGCTCCATTCCTTCCGTCCTGCCCTGGCCCCAGCCGGTCCGCCGGCAAGCTCTTCCGTGGTCATGGCACTCTCCCGCGATCTGCGTATGACGCACACTGTGTACGTCGCACGCAGACCATAGCAAGCATCTGTCTATGATGTAAACAGTTCTGGCCGGCGGCTCTCCCCGGCCGATCGACCAGGAGGCATCGATGGGTGAGACCGCGGAAGAGCTGCCGCGCGTGCTGCAACTGCTCTGGGGCATCGACGAGCCCAACCGGCCCGGGCCGAAGCCCGGCCTGAGCATCACCGGCATCGGCGCGGCCGCCGTCCGGATCGCCGACGCCCACGGCCTCGGCGCGGTCTCGATGAGCAAGGTGGCGGCCGAGCTCGGCTTCACCACCATGTCGCTCTACCGGTACGTGAGCTCCAAGGACGACCTGTATGTCGTGATGGTGGAGGAGGCGTTCGGGCGGCCCGAGCTGGGCGACCTCGGCGGCGAGGCCGGCTGGCGGGAGCGGATCACCGCCTGGGCGACAGCCGTGCGGGACGCGATCCGGCGCCACCCGTGGATCCTGCAGGTGCCGATCTCCGAGCCACCGCTGTCACCCAAGCAGCTCGAGTGGATGGAGGCGGGGCTGCGCGCGTTCGAAGGCACTGCGCTGACCGAGCAGGACCGGCTCTCCTCGATGGTGCTGGTGAACATCTACGTCCGCGGCGTCACCCAGCTGACCATGAACATGTTCAGCAGCCAGGCAGCCGCCAACCTGACCGGGCAGGAGGCGGATCTCATCTACGCCAGGCGGCTGGCCCGGCTGGCCGACCCGGACCGGTTCCCCATGGTCGCCGGTGCCGTGCTGTCAGGCGCCCTCGAGGACGACTCCGACTTCGGCACCGACGAGTTCCTCTTCGGCCTACGAACTGTCCTCGACGGCGTAGCCACCCTCATCCACCGCCGCCATTCCACCGCTCCCTGACCACGCTGAAAACTACGGTGACCTCGCGCGCCTACTACGGATCGATCGGTCCCAAACCGTCCCTCTCCGTGCGCTGCCCGACCCCGTCAGCGGTCTGGAGGGACGGTTTGGGACCGATCGATCCGTAGGAGGTGGTGCCCACACGCTGCCGTTGTAGGTGGCGCCCACGCCGCCGTTGTTGGCGGTGCCTACGCTGCGGGGATTGGTTTAGACGTCCAGTTTGTCGGCTACGCCGCGGAGGACGGTGGCTACGTTGTGGGCGGCCTTGTTGTCGGGGTGGCGGCCGCGGCGGTAGCCCTCGCCGAGCTTGTCGAGCAGCTTGATCAGGTCCTCCACGACCGAGACCATGTCCTCCGGCTTCGGCCGCATCGCCTTCGCCACCGACGGCGGCGGGTCGATCAGCCGGACCTGCAGCGCCTGCTCGCCCTTGCGTCCCTCGACGACGCCGAACTCGACCTTCTGGCCCGGCTTGAGCCCGGTCACACCGGCCGGAAGCGCCTCGGACCGAACGTAGACGTCCCCGCCCTCCTCCTTGCTGAGGAAGCCGAACCCCTTCTCGGAGTCATACCACTTGACCTTGCCAACAGGCACGGGAACCTCTTCGATGTCAATCGTCGGAACAGGGGACGGCGGCGCACCGGGCAGGCTGCCCGGACCGATTACCCAGCGTACGTGAACGACGGGCATCGCGCCTCTGGGAAACTACCTGACCCGGCACCTCCGCGACGAGTCCCACCGGAGCGCGCTGAGTCAGCGGTAGCGATCCGGGTTGGCGAGGCGCTCGTTCATGGAGCCGGAGCGGAAGCCCCTGGGATCGACGGACGCCACCGCGAACCCCTCTGCCCTGACCAGCTCGACCAGGGCATCGCTGTCGACGGTGCCGAGCAGGGACCTGTCGATCTCGATGCTCGCCTCGTGGCCGAGATCCCGGACGCGCACGTTCTCCACGCCGTACGGAGTGAGGTGGGCGCGGACCGCCTGCTCGGCTCGATCGACCCGGGCCAGCAGGTTCGGCGTGATCCGGATGCCGTAGGCGATCCGGCTGGACAGGCAAGCCGCGGCCGGCTTGTCGAATGTCTCCAGGCCCCACCTGCGGGAGGCCTCGCGGATCTGCGCCTTGGTCAGGCGGGCATCGCGCAGCGGCGTGATCGCACCACGCTCGAAGGCGGCCCGGATGCCCGGCCGGAATCCAGCGATGGCATCGTCGGCGTTCGTGCCGGTCGCGATCGCCGCGATCCCGAACTCGTCCGCGATCGGCTGCAGGGTCTCGACCAGCTCAGCCTTGCAGAAGTAGCACCGGTCGCCGGCGTTGGCCTGGTAGCCCTCGCGCTCCATCTCGTGCGTGTGCGGCGTGGCGTGGCGGACGCCCAGGTTGTCGGCGAACCTGGCGGCCGGCTCCAGCTCGGCCATCGGCAGGCTCGGACTGACCGCCGTCGCCGCGACGACGTTGGCCGGGCCGATCGCCCGCGCGGCGGCCGCCAGCAGGAAGGCGGAGTCGGCTCCACCGCTGAACGCGACGACCATGCTCTGGTAGCCCGCGAGTTGCTCCATCAAGACTTCCAGCCGCTGCTCGAGCACATACGCGTCGAGCCAGGCGGGGAACTCGGACAGATCATTCAGTACGACGTCCGCGCCGTACGCGCGTAGCTCGTCTGCCGTGAAAGGACCGGTAGCCACGCCGACCGCGACAGCACCGGCCGCGCGGGCGCCGTCGATGTCGGCGGTGTGGTCCCCGACGAAGATGGTCGCCTGGTGCTGCCGCAGGGCGGTGCCCTTCTCCGCTCCGTGCAGATCACCGACCGGCTCGTCGACATCCAGGCCGAGGTGTTCCAGGTGCAGCAGGACGCTGGGCGTGTGCTTGGCCGAGACGACCATCGTGCGTCCCCGCAGGGCTCGTACGGCGGCCAATGCCTCGGCGACACCGGGCAGCGGGAGGCTGCCGGTGATCGCGTACGACGGGTAGTGCTCGCGGTAGCGGGCGACCATGGCGTCGACCTGCTCCGACGGGAACCAGTTGGCCATCTCCCAGGTCAGCGGCGGACCGAGTCGGCTGACCACCAGGTCGGTGTCGATCCGAACGCCGGACTCGGCGGCGAGCAGGTCCCAGACGGCCTGGATGCCGGGCCGCGAGTCGATCAACGTCATGTCCAGGTCGAATCCGACCACGAGTTCCGGCGCTTCGGTCTCGGACGGGTCACCGGGCACGGCTGGCTGGATCTCGGCGGTTGACACGTCCCCAACCCTACGTCGTTCGCTTCCGGGGCCCCGTCCCACCTGCTCACGCCTCGGGCCGCCTTCTTGACATGCTTGAGCTGACCGTCTGCCTCCTTGACAAACAAGGCATCAATGTAAACCATGACCAGATGTCCACCTTTGCCGAACGGTCCCGACGCCGGTTGCGGGACGAACTGCTCGACGCGGCGTACGACGCGATCGTCGCCGGCGGGTACGACGGCCTGCGGATGGCCGAGGTCGGCCGGCGGACGGGGGTCTCGAGGCAGACCGTCTACAACGAGTTCGGGGACAAGTGGGGCGTGCTCCAGGCCTTGGCCGCCCGCGAGACCGAGCGGTTCCTCGTGCAGGTGAACAAGGCTCTCGCCGGACACAACGACCCGATCGACGGCCTGCGCGCCGCGGTCGATCGTGCCCTGTCCCTCGCCTCCGAGAACCCGCTGGTGAAGGCGGCCCTCGGCTCTCCCGGCTCGGACCAGGCCGGCCAGGTGCTGACCACCCGCGGCCGGCAGGTGCTGGAGCTGAGCCACCAGCGGCTCGACGCGCACGTCCGCGAGCACTGGCCGAAGCTGCCGGCCGACGACGCTGACGCCTGCGTCGACATCGCCCTGCGCGTCGTACTGAGTCACATCGTCAACCCCGGCGCGGCCCCCTCGGTGGTCGCCGAGCAGGTCGCCCGGGTGCTCGGCCCGTTCCTACGTTCCGCCGGTCCCAGGAGGAGAGCATGACCAATCCGCTGCATCGCCACGGTTTCGCGTCGCTGCGGGCCGGTGGGCTGGACTGGGACTCGTTGCCGCTCAGGTTGTTCGACAAGGGCAACCGCAAGTTCTGGAACCCGCGCGACCTCGACTTCAGCCAGGACGCCCGGGACTGGCGGGAGTTCACCGACAATCAGCGGGACAACGCGAAGATGTTGTGCGCGCAGTTCATCGCCGGCGAGGAGGCCGTCACCGAGGATCTGCAGCCGTTCCTGCAGGCGATGGCCGCGGAAGGCCGGTTCGGCGACGAGCTGTACCTGACCCAGTTCTGCTTCGAGGAGGCCAAGCACACCCAGGTCTTCCGGCTCTGGCTTGACGCCGTCGGCGTGACCGAGGACCTGCACCGGTACGTCGAGAACAACCCCGGCTACCGGGCGATCTTCTACGAGGCCCTGCCGGTGGCGCTCAAGTCGCTGGCGAACGACCCGTCCCCGGCGAACCAGGTGCGCGCCTCGGTGACGTACAACCACGTGGTCGAGGGCACGCTGGCCCTGACCGGGTACCACGCGTGGAACCTGCTTTGTACGGCCCGCGGCGTGCTGCCCGGCATGCAGGAGCTGATCCGCCGGATCGGCGACGACGAGCGCCGCCACATGGCCTGGGGCACCTTCACCTGCCGCCGGCACGTGGCCGCGGACAAGTCGAACTGGAAGCTCGTCACGGACACGATGGAGGAACTGCTCCCGCACGTCCTGACGCAGATCCAGTGGGCACTGGACAACTCCCCGGAGATCCCGCCGGAGATCGAGCCCACGGCCTTGATGACGTACGCGGGCGACCGGGCCATACGCCGGCTGGGCGCCATCGAGTCCGCGGTCGGCGCCGACGTGGCGGGGATCGACCTCGACTACTCCCCCGAACAGCTCGAGGAGACCTTCGGCGCCGAGGACACCGCCGCGCTCGCCGCCGTCCGCTGATCTGCTCCGGCGGGTCAGAGGCCGAGGAGGGACACGGACTTCTCGCGCATCTCGATCTTGCGGATCTTGCCGGTCACTGTCATCGGGAACTCGTCCACCAGCAGCACGTAGCGCGGGATCTTGTAGTGCGCGAGCTTGCCGGCGGCGAACTCCCTCAGCCCTGCCGCGTCCAGCTCAGGTGCGCCGCCGCGGAGCTTGATCCACGCGCACAGCTCCTCGCCGTACTTGGCGTCGGGGACGCCGATGACCTGCACATCGGCGATGTCGGGGTGGGTGTAGAGGAACTCCTCGATCTCGCGCGGGTAGACGTTCTCGCCACCGCGGATGACCATGTCCTTGATCCGGCCCACGATGTTCACATAGCCGTCCTCGCGCATCACCGCGAGGTCGCCGGTGTGCATCCAGCGGGCCACGTCGATCGCCTCGGCGGTCTTGTCCGGCTCGTCCCAGTAGCCGAGCATCACCGAGTAGCCGCGGGTGCAGAGCTCACCCGGCTCGCCGCGCGGCACGACCAGGCCGGTGGCCGGGTCGACCAGCTTCACCTCGACGTGCGGCATCACCCGTCCGACCGTCGACGTACGACGGTCGAGGTCGTCGTCGCGGCGGGTCTGGGTGGACACCGGGGAGGTCTCGGTCATGCCGTAGCAGATCGCCACCTCGGCCATGTGCATGTCGGAGACGCACCGCTTCATCACCTCGATCGGGCACGGCGAGCCCGCCATCACCCCGGTCCGCAACGAGGACAGGTCGTAGGCGGAGAAGTCCGGCAGCCCGAGCTCCGCGATGAACATGGTCGGCACGCCGTACAGCCCGGTGCAGCGCTCGTCCTGCACGGCCCGGAGCGTGCTCGCCGGGTCGAAGGCCGGGCCGGGGATGACCATGCACGCGCCGTGGGTTGTGCAGCCGAGGTTCGCCATCACCATGCCGAAGCAGTGGTAGAACGGCACCGGGATGCAGAGGCGGTCGTCCGGCCCGAATCCGATCAGCTCGGTGACGAAGTAGCCGTTGTTCAAGATGTTGTGATGCGAGAGCGTCGCGCCCTTGGGGAAGCCCGTCGTACCGGAGGTGTACTGGATGTTGATCGGGTCGTCGAAGCTGAGGTCGCCGGCCCGCTCCACCAGCCGCTCCACGGGGGCACCGGCCGCGTCCGCTACCAGGGCGTCCCAGTCCGGCGTACCGATGAACACCACGTCGGCGAGCGTCGCGCAGTCCCCGCGCACCTCGTCGACCATCGCGCGATAGTCGCTGGACTTGAACTCGGTCGCCGAGATCAGCAGCCGCACACCCGACTGGTTCAGCGCGTAGGACAGCTCGTGGGTGCGGTAGGCCGGGTTGATGTTGACCAGGATCGCACCGATGCTCGCGGTCGCGTACTGGGTGATGGTCCACTCCGCACAGTTCGGCGCCCAGATGCCGACCCGGTCCCCCTTCGCGATGCCGCGCCCGATCAACCCGCGCGCCACCACGTCCACCGCGGCGCCAAGCTCGGCGTAGGTCCATCGCCGGCCCGTGGCCATCTCCACCATCGCCTCACGGTCGCCGTAGGTCGCGATCGTGCGGCGCAGGTTCTGCCCGATCGTCTCGCCGAGCAGCGGCACGTCGGAGACCCCTGACGCGTACGACGGGACCTGCGTGGAGACCTGGGTCATCCCGACATGGTGACCCGCCGGTACTCCTCGGGCAAGTGCACGGTCGGTGACAGACTGCGGGCATGGATACCGGGATCACCGTCACCGGGACCGGTCAGGCGGCAGCGCCGGCCGATCTCCTCCGCCTGTCCCTCGGTGTCGGGCATGACGCCGCGAACGTCGACCGCGCGGTCGCCGCGGTCGCCGAGCGGACCGACGCCGTGACCGCCGCCCTGCGTGAGCAGGGTGTCGCCGCGGACGACATCCGCACCAGCAGCGTCAACGTCTATCCCCAGTACGGGAACTCGATGCAGGTGGTGGGCTATCGCGCCTCCCACTCGCTCACGGTGTCCACCACCGACCTGGCCGGCTTCGGCGGACTGCTCAAGGCCGCGATCGATGCGGCAGGCAACGACTTGAGCGTGGAGCAGCTGACCTTCGACGTGACGGACAAGGCCCCGCTGCTGGCGCAGGCGCGGCAGGCGGCGTTCGCCGACGCGCGGGAGAAGGCGGAACAGCTCGCCAGGCTGGCGGGCCGGCCGCTCGGCGGCATCGAAGCCGTCGAGGAGACCTACGGCGGGCACCACCCGATCGCGCACATGGCCGTCAAGGCCGACGCCGCCTTCGGCCCCGAGCTGGCCGTCACCCCGGGTGAGCAGAGCATCGAGGCGTCGCTGACGGTGCGCTGGTCCTGGGCCTGATCCGTCTCAAAATCAGACTGGGTGGGCGCGGCGAGGGCTCGTCGTACAGACTTCTCCCATGTACGCACCGGCGCCCCTGAGGCGGCAGCTGAACCGATCGGGTCTGTTGCTGCTCGGCCCCGCCTTCGTGGCAGCCGTCGCCTACGTGGACCCCGGCAACTTCGCGACCAACATCGCCGCCGGCGCGACGTACGGCTATCTGCTCTGCTGGGTGGTGGTCGGCGCCAACCTGATGGCCGTTCTGGTCCAATACCTGGCGGCGAAGGCGAGCATCGCGACCGAGCGGACGCTGCCACAGCTGTGCCGGGAGTACTTCCGTCGTCCGACCTCGACGGGCCTGTGGGCGCAGGCCGAGCTGGTCGCGATCGCGACGGACCTGGCCGAGGTGGTCGGTGGTGCGATCGCCTTGAACCTGCTGTTCGGGATTCCGCTGCTCCTCGGCGGCGTGATCACGGGAGCAGTGTCGTTCGGGCTGTTGATCTACCAGTCGAAGCGTGGTCAGCGGCCGTTCGAGGCCGCCATCGTGGGCCTGCTCGCGGTGGTGCTGATCGGGTTCGTGGTCTCGACGGTCGCGTCGCAGCCGTCCGCGGCAGGTGTCGTCGGCGGCCTGGTGCCACGGCTGGACGGCACCGACTCGCTGGTGCTGGCCGCGGGCATGCTCGGCGCGACGGTGATGCCGCACGCGATCTGGCTGCACGGAGCGCTCGTCACCGACCGCCACGGCAAGGCCCTCCGCTCGCCCGGCGGGAAGGCCCGCCTGCTCAAGGCGACCAGGCTGGACGTGGCGGTCGCGATGGCGCTCGCCGGCGCGGTCAACCTCGCGATGGTGGTCGTCGCCGCGGCTGCCCTGACGGGCACCGGCGCCGACTCGCTCGATGCCGCGCACAGCGCCATCGGTGACCGGCTGGGCGGCGCGCCGGCGCTGCTGTTCGCGCTCGCCCTGCTGGCCAGTGGCTTCGCCTCGTCGTCGGTGGGAACCTACGCGGGGTCGGTGATCCTGGACGGCTTCTGGCGCCAGCAGATCCCCTTGGCCGTCCGACGACTGATCACGCTGCTGCCCGCGTTGGCGATCCTCGCGATCGGGATCGACCCCAGCCGAGCCCTGGTGGTATCCCAGGTCGTGCTCAGCTTCGGGATCCCCTGCGCGCTGTGGCCGCTGGTCCGGCTCACGGCGTCCCGGCGCGTCATGGGCGACCTTGTCAACCGGTGGGCGACTACCCTCACCGCATGTCTGGTCGCAACAGCCATCACCGCACTCAACGTCGTACTGATCGTGCTGACGCTGCGCGGTTGAGCCACGGGCCGGTCGAGGGATCGAGCCGCCGGTGACCGACATCTACGCGGTCAGCGACATCCACGGCCACCCCGAGAAGCTGGTCGAGGCCCTGCACGCCGCGGGTCTGAGCGACGATGCCGGCAACTGGTCCGGCCAGGACGCTCGGCTGTGGTTCCTCGGCGACTACTTCGACCGCGGGCCGGACGGCGTCGGCGTCCTCACCCTCGTACGCCGCCTCGTCGCCCAGGCCTCGGCCGGGACCGGCGAAGTTCGCGCGCTCGTGGGCAACCACGAGATCCTCGCCCTCGGCATGCGCCGGTTCGGCGACACCTTCGTCCCGCACGAGGGCATCACCCCGCGCAGCTTCGAGCGCAGCTGGGTCCTGAACGGCGGGCAGGACCGCGACCAGGAACTCCTCACCGACGACGACGTGGCCTGGCTCCTCGACCTTCCCCTGCTGGCGGTCGAAGGCGATCACCTGCTGATGCACTCCGACACCGAGGAGTACCTCGGCTGGGGCGACTCCATCAACGAGATCAACGCGGCAGCCCGGGCGAACCTGCGCAGCGACGACATCACCGTCTGGTGGGAGATGTGGCGCCGGCTGACCTCCCGCTACGCCTTCCGCGGCACCTCGGGGCCGGCCGTCGCGGCGGAGCTGCTGCACCGCCTCGGGGGTAAGCGGATCGTGCACGGCCACAGCATCGTGGCCGACCAGCTCGGCATCGACCCGGCCTACCTGACCGGCCCCCTGCTCTACGCCGATGGTCTCGCCCTCGGCATCGACGGCGGCACCTTCGACGGCGGCCCGTGCCTGGTCGTCAAGCTCCTGCCGGTCTGAGCACGGCGGTGGGCGCGGGCACCAGCCCTTGCTGACGCCGATGCGAGCTGCTCGAGGATCCGCTGCCGACCGGGCTCAGCCGCGAGAGCCGCCACGATCGCCGAGGCGGAATGGTTGGCCGGTCCGGCGGGTTGCGACTGGAGGAAGACCGCTGACATCCGTTTGGGAGCTGAGGACATGTCTGACAAGCCGGTGAAAGTCCCTGGCCCGGACCACCCGATCACGATCGAGAAGAACCCGGGACGCGTCGTCGTCACGGTCGCCGGCCGGGTGGTCGCCGACAGCCGGGAGGCGCTGACCCTGCAGGAGTCGACCTATCCGGCCGTGCAGTACATCCCGCGCAAGGACGTCGACTTCAGCCGGCTGGAGCGGACGGACCACGAGAGCTACTGCCCCTTCAAGGGTGACGCCGCCTACTACAGCATCACCGCCGGCGGCGACCGTTCGGTCAACGCCGTCTGGACCTACGAGAACCCGCACCCGGCGGTGGCAGAGATCGAGGAGCACCTCGCCTTCTACCCCGACCGGGTCGACTCGATCGACGTACTGCCCGACTGATCCCGACACCCGGCAGCCCGGACTTCAATCGGCCAGCAACTCCTCGAGGACAGGCGCGAGCTCGTCCAAGGGGTGCCTGGCGCTAGGGCTGGGTTGGGCGGGTTGGCCCGGGATCTGTGGACATCTTCCTGCCGATTCGTCGCGTCTGGTGCGGACTCGCCGCGTTGGCGCCCCAGATGCGACGAATCGCCGGAGGTTCGTCGGCTTTCTACTCCCATCCGTGGGGTAGTCCGGTGGGCCGTGGACGAACCGTCGCCACCCCAAAGCCACGGTCCAGGGGTTCGGCATCGCCTCGGCCCGGATGATCCACCCGCACGGCCTCGCACCGAACTCAAGGCCCGGTCGGGTCTGCTTGGGGAAGACCTGCCGGCGATTCGTCGCATCTGGTGCACCAGCGCGGCGAGTCCGCACCAGATCCGACGAATCGGCAGAAGGGTTTCCACAGACAGCGGGCCGCAGCGGGCCGAAGCGGGCCGACCCCAACCCCGGCCCCGGCCCCGGCCAGCCCCAGCCCCAGCCCGGGCCGGGGGCCGAGCGGAGAGGTTGCGGGGGCATGCGGTGGCATCGGGTCGTGTGCACTGGACCGGGGGCCGTACCGTTGGAGGGATGAGCAACACCGATCGGATCCGTCCACGTACCCTTGCCGACGCCTTGCGCGGCTGGGACGACACTGCGCTCGGGCATCTCCTGCGACACCGGCCCGACCTGGCGGTTCCGATGCCGGCGGACACGGGACAGCTCGCCGCGCGCGCGACCACGAACGCGTCGGCGGCGCGGGCGATCAATCGGCTGGACGAGTTCGGCGTGGATCTGCTCGAGGCGTTGTCCGCCTTGCCGGAGCCCGTGGACCTTGCAGCACTGGCCAGAGGGGTGGGCCAGCCCGTCGAGGTCGTGCAGCCGCGAGTCGCCGAGCTGCTCGCGCTGGCCCTGGTCTGGGGCGGCGAGGAGGATCTGCGGCCGATCCGGGCGGTGCACGAACTGCTGGGGCCTACGCCGGCCGGTCTCGGGCCGATCACCACCCGTCACTTCGGCGATCTGGACAAGCTGATCGAAGATGCCGGGCCGGAGGCGCGGGAGGTGCTGGCCAAGCTCACCTGGGGACCGCCGACCGGTTCGGTCGAGAAGGCCGAGCGGCCGGTGACGATCGCCTCGGCGCGGACGCCGGTGGAACAGTTGCTGGCGCGCGGGCTCGTCGTCCCGAAGGATGCGAACACGGTCGTGCTGCCGCGGCAGATCGGGTTGCACCTGCGGGGTGGGCGGGTGCTGGCCTCGACCCGGCCGACGCCGCCGCCGTTGGACGGCAAGCAGGTCTCGGCCGCGATCGCCGACCGGGCTGCGGCCGGCGCCGCGCTGGACTTGGTGCGCCACGTCGACCTGGCGTTGGAGCAACTGGGTTCCGAGCCGCCTCCGGTACTACGCACGGGCGGTATCGGCGTGCGGGAGCTCCGCAGCCTGGCCGGGCGCATCGGTGTCGACGAGCAGACGGCTGGTGCGGTGCTGGAGCTCGCGTACGCCGCTGGGCTGCTCGCCGCCGTGGAGGTCGGTGCTATTGAGCTCTGGCTCCCCACAGCCTCGTACGACGATTGGCTGGAGCTGGACACCGCGCATCGCTGGGCACGGCTGGTCATAGCGTGGTTCACCGGGTTGCGCGCGATCGGGCTGATCGGACGACGCGACACCGGCGGCGCGACACCAGCGGCACGAGAGCGCCTCGTTAACGCCCTGGCCCCTGACCTGGAACGTCTGCTGGCCCCGGAGGTGCGGCTGCTGACCCTGCAGGCCTTGAGCGAGGCAGGCCCGGGCACTGCGCCGGCAACGGAAACACTGGTCACCTGGGTCGCGTGGCATCGCCCGCGGCGTGGCGGCCAGTTCCGAGACGACTTGGTCGACTGGACCGTTACCGAGGCGGCCCTGCTGGGTCTGACCGGCCTGGGCGCCTTGGCGACGCACGCCAGAGTGTTGCTGGAGGATGAGCCTGAGGGCCTCACTGATGAACTGGCTCACGCGATTCAGCCGCTGGTGCCGGCACCGGTCTCGGAGGTGCTGCTGCAGGCTGACCTGACAGCTGTCGCGCCCGGGCCGCTGGTACGCGCCGTACAGGATGAGCTGTCGACGATGGCGGATGTCGAGTCGCACGGCGGTGGTGGCGTCTACCGGTTCAGCGAGAGCTCGGTACGACGGGCGTTCGACCTCGGGCGGACCAGCGAGCAGTTGCACAGCTGGCTGGCGGAGCACTCGCGGACGCCGGTCCCACAGCCACTCACCTACTTGATCGACGACGTCGCGCGGCGGCACGGCGTCCTGCGGATCGGCGCGGCGTCGACGTACCTGCGGTGTGACGACGAGACCGTCCTGACGAACCTGCTGAGCTCGAACCTGCCCGGCGTGCGGTTCAGGCGGCTGGCTCCGACCGTACTGGTGACTCCGTCGGCGCCGGAGGCGGTGCTGAGCTGGCTCCGAGAGGCGGGCCTGGCACCGCTGGCCGAGACGTTCGAAGGGGTCGTGCACGTCACTGCCCCCGCCGCGCAACGGGGACAGCCGGCGCGGCGGCGGACCAGCCGGGATTTCGTGGACAGCGCGGTCGAGCTCACCGAAGACCAGGTCAAGGCCGTCATCGAGCGGGTGCGGGCGGGCGACCGGATCGTCGCCGAGCGGCCCGCCGAGCACGTCGTCGGCGAGAGCAGCGCCCCCGCGGAGACGATCGGCATCCTCGGCAACGCGGCCGAGGCCAACCTGCGTACCTGGATCTCCTACTTCGACCACAACGGCGTCGCCTCCGAGCGGATCGTCGAGCCGGTGCGGGTGGCCGACGGGTGGCTCACCGCGTACGACGAGGACGCCGACCAGCCGCGCACGTACGCCCTGCACCGGATCGTGGCGGCACGGCCCGTCGACGACTGAGCCGCTCGGGGAGAACCGGTCCGCCCGCTGAGAACCTTTCGGCACGGACGGAACCGGGTTGGCGCGACGAGGCACAATAGAAGGTCGGGCGGCCCCTCCCCAGGTCACCTGCATCTCGACAGCCGGCTGACAGGAGTTCGCAGTGACCGACGGACCGCTGATCGTTCAGTCCGACAAGACACTGCTGCTGGAGACCGCCCACCCCGACGCGACCGATTGCCGCAAGGCGATCGCGCCGTTCGCCGAGCTGGAGCGGGCTCCCGAGCACGTGCACACCTACCGGCTGACTCCGCTCGGCCTGTGGAACGCCCGCGCTGCCGGGCACGACGCCGAGCAGGTCATCGACGTCCTGCTCAGGTACAGCCGCTACCCGGTCCCGCACTCCCTGCTGGTGGACATCGCCGAGACGCTCGACCGGTACGGCCGGCTCCGGCTGGAGAAGCACCCGCAGCACGGCCTGGTCCTGATCACCACCGACCGGCCGGTGCTGGAGGAGGTGCTGCGCAGCGCGAGGATCAAGCCGCTGCTGGGCGCCCGGATCGACGACGACACCGTCTTGGTGCACCCGTCGGAACGCGGCCACCTGAAGCAGACCCTGCTCAAGCTGGGCTGGCCCGCCGAGGACCTCGCCGGGTACGTCGACGGCGAGGCGCACCAGATCGAGCTGGTGACCGACGGCTGGGATCTCCGCCCGTACCAGCAGCAGGCCACGGACGCCTTCTGGCACGGTGGTTCCGGCGTGGTGGTCCTGCCCTGTGGCGCCGGCAAGACGATCGTCGGTGCCGCGGCCATGGCCCAGGCCTCGGCGACCACCCTCATCCTGGTGACGAACACGGTCTCGGCCCGTCAATGGAAGGAGGAACTGCTCAAGCGCACCAGCCTGACCGAGGACGAGATCGGCGAGTACTCCGGCGCGCGCAAGGAGATCCGCCCCGTCACCATCGCGACGTACCAGGTGATGACGACGCGACGCAAGGGTGTCTACACCCACCTCGAGCTCCTGGACGCCCGGGACTGGGGCCTGATCGTGTACGACGAGGTGCACCTGCTGCCGGCGCCGATCTTCCGGATGACGGCCGACCTGCAGACCCGGCGCCGGATCGGGCTGACCGCGACCCTGGTCCGGGAGGACGGTCGCGAGGGCGACGTGTTCTCCCTGATCGGTCCGAAGCGGTACGACGCGCCGTGGAAGGACATCGAGGCGCAGGGCTGGATCGCGCCCGCCGACTGCATCGAGGTCCGGGTCGACCTGGAGCAGACCGAGCGGTTCGTCTACGCGACGGCGGAGCCCGAGGACCGGTACCGGCTCGCCGCCTCCACCCCGGCCAAGTCCCGCCTGGTCCAGCAGATCGCCGATCACCACGACGGCGAACCGATGCTGGTCATCGGCCAGTACATCGACCAGCTGGACGAGCTGGGCGAGCGGCTCGGCTGCCCGGTGATCAAGGGCGAGACCACGGTGAGGGAACGGCAGCGGCTCTTCCAGGCGTTCCGCACCGGCGAGATCAACCGGCTGGTGGTCAGCAAGGTGGCCAACTTCTCCATCGACCTGCCGGAGGCGTCGGTGGCTATCCAGGTCTCCGGAACGTTCGGCTCCCGCCAGGAGGAGGCCCAGCGACTCGGCCGGGTGCTGCGCCCCAAGGGAGACGGCCGGACCGCCCGTTTCTACTCGATCGTCGCCCGCGACACCGTCGACGCCGAGTTCGCCGCCCACCGCCAGCGCTTCCTGGCCGAGCAGGGCTACGCCTACACCATCGTCGACGCCGACAACCTCTTCGCCTGACCGGTTCCGGACCGTCAACGGCCGACCGCTTCGGGCCGCACCGGAATGTGCGGTGCGGTGGGTGGGTTGTCGCCTGGAGGGAGGTCGACGGTTCAGGGCGCCTCCTCAGCCGAGCAGACGAGGGGGTGACGAGGCGGTCACCGTCCGTGGGTCGGGGGTTGCCCAGGGCAACTTCAGGGTTCAGCCTGGGGCATTCCCGACAATCGGACCGGTACCGTCGAGGAGCATGGGGACACAGACGCTGGAGCAGGTCGAGCTCACCGGGGAACGAGTACGCACCACCGCGCGGGCGACGCCGGTGGTGTGGCGGGTATTTCGAGAGGTGGTTCTGCTGGCCACGCTGTTCGTGGTCTACAGCGCCGGGCGGCAACTGGCGGCCAGACATACCGGGTCCGCCTTCGACCACGCGAATCAGGTGCTGGCGTGGCAGCGGATGCTGCATCTGCCGGACGAAGCCTCGGTGCAACATGCCGCTCTGCAGTTGCCGCACCTGATCGAGGCGGCGAACCTCTACTACGCCTCGGTGCACGCGCCGCTCACCGCGGCGGTGTTGCTCTGGCTGTCGATCTGGCGCCCGACGGCCTACCCCCGGGTTCGGTGGACGATGGTCTCGCTCACCGGGCTGGCCCTGGTCGGGCACATCTTCTTCCCGCTCGCGCCGCCTCGGATGCTGCCGCAGAACGGATTCGTCGACACCGGGATCAAGTTCGGGCAGTCGGTCTACGGGCCTGAGCACTCCGGCGGGGTCGCGAACCAGTTCGCGGCGATGCCCAGCCTGCACGTCGGCTGGGCCGCTCTGATCGCGCTCGCGATGATCCTGATCACCCGGAGTCGTTGGCGCTGGCTGTGGCTGCTGCACCCGATCATCACGTTCGGGGTCGTGGTGGTCACCGCGAACCACTACTGGCTGGACGGCATCGTCGTCCTCGTCCTGCTGACCGTCAGCCTCCCCCTGCTGCTCGGCCACGAGCTCCGGGCCGACACGGCTGACCGCGCGGGCAGGACGGCCAGGCCGGCACGGACGGGTAATTCGGTTCCCTCCGCCGCTGCCCTCGAGTAGCGTGGTCGGGCTTCCCTGACACCGGCCGCAGTGCGGAGGTCCTGCCATGCCCTCAGACGTTCCGATACCCGACTCCCCGGCCGAGACCGTCCTGCACGCTGAACGGGACTACCTCAGCAGGTCGCGCACTGCCCTCGCGGCGATGCGCCGGAAGACCGGGTCGCTGGAGATCGCCAGTGCCGACCGGGTGAACACCGAATTCCTCAAGGCCGCGATCTGGCGGCGGATGAAGGAGCTGGAGGACGACCCGGACGTGCCGTTGTTCTTCGGGCGGCTGGACTACGTGGAGCCGACCGAGGAGACGTTCCACATCGGCCGGCGACACGTGAACGACGACGCCGGCGAGCCCCTGGTGGTCGACTGGCGGGCCGAGATCTCGGTGCCGTTCTACCGTGCGAGCCGGACCGAGCCGATGGGCGTCGGCGTACGCCGCCGGTTCGGCTTCACGCATGGCGAGATGACCGCCTTCGAGGACGAGGACCTGACCGCGCCGGCACCGGCGTTCGAGCACAGCGACATCCTGGACGCCGAGATCGAGCGACCCCGCTCCGGTCCGATGCGCGACATCGTCGCCACCATCCAGCCCGAGCAGGACGTCATCGTCCGGGCCGGGGTGGAGGACACGATCTGCGTGCAGGGAGCCCCCGGCACCGGGAAGACGGCCGTCGGGCTGCACCGCGCGGCCTACCTGCTCTACGCCTTCCGGGACCAGCTGAGCCGGTCCGGCGTCTTGGTGGTCGGCCCCAACGCGAGCTTCCTGCGTTACATCGGTGACGTGCTGCCGGCTCTCGGCGAGATCGAGGCGAAGCAGACGACAGTGGAGGAACTCGTCAGCCGGGTACGCATCGCGGGGCCCGGGCCGGCCGCGGTCGACGTACTGAAGGGCGACGCCAGGATGGCCGAGGTGTTGCACCGGGCCGTGTGGTCGCAGGTGCAGCTCCCCAAGGAGGCGCTGGTGGTGCCGAGGGGCTCCCACCGGTGGCGCGTCCCGGCGTACGAGGCCGAGGAGCTCGTGACCGAGCTGCGCACCCGGGGCGTCCGGTACGGCGCCGGCCGGGCGATGCTGCCGCAACGACTCGCACACGCGGTGCTGCTGCGGATGGAGGCGGCCGGTGACTCCCCGGACGACCGTGTGCAGGACGCGGTCGCGCGGAGCCGCCCGGTCAAGCAGTACGCCGAGACGCTGTGGCCGGCGGTGGACCCGGCCAAGCTGGTCTTCCGCCTCCTCACCGACGCCGAGCTGCTGGCCGAACACGCCGACGGCATCCTCACCGATGAGGAACAGGCGCTCCTGCTGTGGGACAGGCCGCCACGGTCCGCAGGGGCCGCGAAGTGGTCCGCCGCCGACGCGACCCTCGTGGACGAGGTGGCGGACCTGGTGGACCGCACGCCCAGCCTCGGCCATGTCGTACTGGACGAGGCGCAGGACCTGTCTGCGATGCAGCTGCGGGCCGTGGGCCGGCGCTGCTCGACGGGCTCGATGACCGTGCTCGGCGACATCGCGCAGGGCACGACCCCGTGGGCCACACCGTCCTGGGACGAGGCACTCCGTCACCTCGGCAAGACCGGCGCGCACACCGAGGAGCTGACCGCCGGGTTCCGCGTCCCCGGCCAGGTGATCGAGTACGCCGCGCGGTTGCTGCCGACGATCGCGCCACTCCTCACCCCGCCCACGGCCGTACGACGAGCGCGCGGCGAGCTGAGCATCGACCGGGTGCGAGACAGCCTGGCCGCGGCGGTCGAGACCCTGCAGGCTGTGCTGGAACGGCCGGGCTCGATCGGCCTGATCGTGCCCGACGCACTCGTGGCGCAGACCCGGAAGGCCCTTCAGGACAAGGGCTTGAGCTTCGCGGTCCTGGGTGACGAGAACGACGTGGACGCCCATGTCGACGTGGTACCGGCCGGGCTGGCCAAGGGCCTCGAGTTCGACCACGTGGTGCTGGTGGAGCCCGCGGGCATCGTGGCCGGCGAGGCGGATGAGCGCACCGGCCTCCGCCGCCTCTACGTCTGCCTGACCCGTGCGGTCACCTCGCTCGCCGTCCTCCATGCCGAGGATCTGCCCGCCGTGCTCGGCTCCGAGCCCGCTCAGCGATAGCCGCTGGTGTCCCGGCCGGCCTCCCGACGTCCTGGACCTCGGGGAGGTACCGCCAGGCGTCAGTCGGCGAGCGCTGCAACCTCAGTCTGGTCGATCGGCCCGAGGTGCTCCGCCGGCAGCAGCGCAGTCCTGCGGCGAAGGGTGACCAGCAGAACGAGCACCACGGCTCCCAGCGCGGCAGCGATCGGCGGCAGGAACTGCACCCCGACCAGCTTGATCACCAGGCCGCCGACCACCGCGGACAGGCCCGCACCGAAATAGATCGCCGAGGCGTTCAGCGCCAGCAGCAGACCACCACCGGACCCCAGCTCCAGCAGGAGGTGCTGGATCGGTGGGTTGAAGGCCCAGGTGAACAAGCTCCACACGAACAGAGCGACTCCCGCACCGATGGCGGACGTGGCGGTGAGCGGCAGTGTGGCGATCACCGCGACGAAGCCGATCAGCACCACCGTCAGCGTCGTCAGACTGCCGAACCGGTCCGTCGCGCGACCGCCGAGCAGGTTGCCGAGCACGGCTCCGAGGCCGTAGACCAGCAGCAGTACGCCGACGGTTCCGCCGTCCAGGTGTGCGGTCTTGCCCAGCAGCGGCACCACGTAGATGTAGACGCTCATCGTCGCCAGCACGGCCAGCACCGTCATCACGAGCACGGTCTGGACCCGCTTGTCAGCCGCGCCCGCGAAGCGTTCGCGCAGGCTGATCGCGGGTGGCGCGTCCACGGTGGGCAGGGCAGTGCGGACCGCGATCGCGACCAGCACGCAGACCAGCGTGATCAGTCCGAACACACCCCGGTAACCGAGGCTGTCACCGAGCAGACTGCCCGCAGGTACGCCGAGCACCAGGGCGAAGGTGAGTCCACCGAAAACGACGGCGACGGCGCGTCCCCGCTCCGCCGGCGGCAGGAAGCCCGTGGCGAACAAAGTGGCGGCGGGGGTGTAGGCAGCGGCACCGAGTGCGGCGACGACGCGACCACCGATGAGCATCGGGTAGGTGGTGGCGACAGCGGCGATCGCGTTACCCGCGGCGGCGGTCAGCAGCGCGACGAGCAAGAGCGTCCGGCGTTCCCAGCGGCCCGTGAACGAGGCCAGCAGCGGCGCTCCGACGGCGTACGAGAGCGCAAACGCGGTCGCGAGCTGGCCCGCCGCGGTCAGCGAGACATGGAGCTCGGCACTGACGGCAGGCAACACACCGGAGACGACGTACGCGCTGGTGCCGACGGCGAAGGCGCCGGCTGCCAGGAGGTAGAGGCGTGCGGTCATCGGTCGACCTTCCGAGAGGAGATTAGTTCGACCACGATCGTACTACGATCTCCATCGAACTTCGACAGCCGTCGTACAATGGACGCATGGACGCCACCGATTCCAAGGTCCTCCCGCAGCCGGATCGTGCTGAGATCCGGGTCGACGTGGTCCTCCAGGCACTGGGCGAGCCGGTCCGGCTGCAGATCGTCCGGGCGCTCGCGACCGCACCCGAGGGCATCGCCTGCGGTGAGATCGAGCTGCCGGTGACGGCCTCCACCCGCGCGCACCATCTGCGCACCCTGCGCGAGGCAGGCGTGATCACCACCCACACCGAGGGCACGCGGCGGATCAGCGCGCTGCGCCGCGAGGACCTCGACAAGCTCTATCCCGGCCTTCTGACCGGGGTCCTCAGCGCCGAGCGCTGAGCAGGACACGTGAAGGTGCCGTGCGGCTGGAAACCGATCCAGCCGCACGGCACCTTCTGTGTTGAGCGAGGTGGCCCCCCAGCGCCTCGCTCAAGTCATCACCTCAGCCAGGGGTACCGGTTGACGATGTCGAGGCGGTTCCACCAACTGCCGAGGCCCCAGGTGGTGCCGGCGGCGAGGAGAGCCAGGACGATCAGGGTGAGTGCGCCGAGGATGTGGTCGTCCAGCACCGGGTTGTTCTCCGGAGGCAG